>RFVQ01000039.1 GCA_009922495.1 Chitinophagia bacterium | reverse complement strand
CAATTGTTTGCATTGTGCTGCCACCCATTGTCCGTATCGGAAAGCAATGCTGCTATCACGCAAGGCGCCCAGCATCATCATCTTGGGCAAGGGCACTACACTGTCCAGTCGCATGCCCACTCCGGTTTCTCCATCGATGGCCATCAGGATCGGGGTCTTGGCCATGGCCTGGAATTTGTTGATCAGGGCTGCCTGTTTGACGGGAGCCCCCTGAAAAAGGCAGATGCCACCAATATTGAACTTTTGAATATCGCGTTCTACTGTAGTATCATAAAAACTCACAATGCGGGTGCGAAGATCAATGGAGGAAAGCCTGACCATGATCAATTGAGCGATCTTTTCTTCGGGTGTCAACGACTTCAAAACACTGTCGGCCCATGCGCTGGCTTGCTGCGCATGTGATTGAGCCAGGAGCAAGGTGAGCAACAAGGAAAGCATTGATTTTCTAAGGATCATAATCGGAAAATTGTTAATTTCGTAAGTTACTCAATTCATATAATATTCCCGTGAACATCATCCATCATCTTCCGCCCAACATAGCCAACCAGATTGCGGCAGGGGAGGTCATACAGCGTCCTGCCAGTGCAGTGAAAGAGCTGTTGGAGAATGCGGTGGATGCGGGGGCCACCGAAATTCAATTGGTGGTGGTGGATGCGGGGAAATCACTCTTGCAGGTGATCGACAACGGCAGGGGCATGAGTGAGGCGGATGCCAGGAATTGTTTCGGACGGCATGCCACTTCCAAAATCAAAGCCATCGATGATCTTTTTCATATCCGCACCATGGGTTTCCGGGGTGAGGCGTTGGCATCGGTAGCGGCTGTCTCGCAGGTTCTGCTGCGCACCAAAAGGGAAGAAGATGAACTGGGCACTGAAGTCGAGATAGAGAACAGCCATGTATTGCGGCAGGATCCTTGTCAGTCACCCACCGGTACATCCATCAGCATGAAAAACCTGTTTTTCAATGTACCGGCCCGGAGAAATTTTTTGAAGGCCGATGCAATGGAGATGAAGCATATCACGGAAGAGTTCATGCGGGTGGCGCTTTCTTTTCCGCAAGTACATTTCTCGCTCCATTCCAATGGCAAGGAATTGTTTCACCTGGATGCGGGTACCCTCAAGCAGCGCATCGTGCAGCTCATGGGCAGCAGCTATGCCAGCAAGTTGGTGCCGGTGAATGAGAAGACGGACTACCTCACCATCAATGGTTTCATCGGCAAACCGGAAACCGCCAAGAAAACACGGGGGGATCAGTTTCTCTTTGTCAACAACCGCTTCATCCGCAACCCTTATCTCAACCATGCGGTGGTCAGTGCTTTTGAAGAAATGATTCCTTCCGGATGCTTTCCTTTTTTTGTGCTGTTCCTAGACATGGATCCTTCGCAGGTGGATGTCAATGTTCATCCCACCAAGCAGGAGATCAAGTTCACGGATGAAAAGATTGTCTATGCTTTTGTCCGCTCTGCTATCCGCCATGCTTTGGCGCAGTTCAGTGTAGCCCCCTCCATGGACTTTGGTTTGGATGCCTCCATTCAGCAACTGGATGCTGTTGCAAAGCCTTTTACAGCGGACAAACAGCAAGAAGCAACAGCTGGTAGTTTGTACAAAAGTTTTGTCGATCGCCATCAGGCGCACCGCATCGAAACGGGAAGTAATCTTCGGAATTGGAAAGATTTTTTTGACCCTACCGGTTCCTCTTCTACCTCCGGTTCGAGTGAAGTGGGAGGCAGTTTCAACTTTGCGGAGCCTGCCATGCAATCCGCGCAGCCCAATACTTCCGCTTCGGTTTACAAGCCATCCTCCTCTGCACAACCTTTGCCCGGCGCTGTTGTCTTCCAGCAGAACCTAACCTATATCGTGACGTCTTCTGATCAGTCGGTCTTGATCTATCATCAGCAGTTGCTGCACCAGCAGGTTTTGTTTGAAAAATTCAAAGCAACCTGGGAAGGGAAAGCCATTCCGGTGCAACAGAGCATGTTTCCGCAGGCCATTCAGTTGAGTCCTGCTGATGCCCAGTTGCTTCAGGGCATTCTTCCCGATCTCTTGCAGATGGGCTATCAACTGGAACCCTTTGGCAGCAATGCTTTTCTCTTGCAGGGAAGTCCGGCTGATCATGTTTCCGAAAATGATGCCGCCGTCATTGAAATGATCCTGGAAGATGTCAAAGATATTGGCTCAACGCTGCACCGATCCTACAAGGAGCGCATGGCCAAAACACTTGCGAGAAAGCATGCGATCAAGGCAGGCAAGACATTAACGGTAGAAGAGATGCGGGATCTGCTGGAGCGGATTTCCTGTTGTGAAAATCCTGTCATGCACTTTGATGGGAAGCCTTTGCTGGTGGAGATGAAGGGAAGTTTTCTCAGCGATACCTTTCAGGTTTGATGGCAGTTACTGTCAGCATTTTTTAAATGATCGCTTCAATTATCAAAGCTTTTCTAAAAAAGCTTCCATTCTTTTTCTGATGACGGCCGGTATGCCATGATGGTTGTTGACCATGATAGAGAAAGTATACCATTTGCCTTTTTTGGAAAGCACATAGCCACTCAAGCAAAGTACCCCACTCAGAGAGCCAGTTTTGGCGTAGATAAATTCATCTTTTCTTGATTGGTACGCCCTGAGGGTTCCGGTTCCGTTCTTGGGGAAGATGGTTTTGATCCTTTCCCAGGATTGTTCTTCACGAAGTTTGTTCAATACATGCAGCATGTCAGCGGGGCTGAACTGGTTGTATCGGCTTAGTCCACTGCCATCTACCCAACGGGGCTGCTGGGGAAGCCCGGATAGGTCTCTTTTCAATACCTCTGCAATGATCGCATCTTCATCCATCTTCTTCAAAACTTGCTGGCTGACCATCTGGAGGCACATGTCGGCATAAAAATTATCACTCCTGTGCATCATGATCTTCAGGAGGCTGTCGGTCGGCTGAGAATAGACAGTTTCTGTTTTGATTCCTTTGGCCGCCTTCAGGGTTTGTTCGTCGGCCAGTCGGATCTCCTTGCCCAGGCTGTCTTTCAACAGGCGGAGTCCTGTTTGAATACCTTGTGTGATGAAGGGAACAGAGACAGTAGCTGATTTTTCCTTTCCTTCGAAAAGGGTGAAAGCATTCCTGTATTGATCGCGCTCGATCCTCAGGCTATTGCCGGATTTGCCAAAATTCACTGGCCATTCCACTTCCGGGATGGAGTACACAAAAAGATCGACTGTATCGTTCGGGTTGGTTGGGTTTTCTTTTGTTGATTTTTCCTGGTACCAGTGGATGAGGTTGCCATAAACCGGGAAGGCACTGCGCTCCGTCATATAATCTTCACTGTAATCATTCCAGCTCCAACCATCTCCCAGCGCAGCGCTCTGCCAGTTCTCTGCATGGATGTAAATAGGTTTGTTGATGCTGCGCAGTTTCTCAAAGAAGGGATGGGTGGTGAAATCGGGGTGCAGAAAACTCGGATCACCGGTGGGTGTGATCAGGATGGCGGTATCAAGATCGGTGAGGATGGCTGCCGGAAGCTTGGCAGGCAGGTATTTCATGGCGGTATAACAGCTGTAGATCTTGGTATTGCTGGCAGGAGTAAAACGTTTGTCGGATTGATATCCGTACAGTAGTTTTCCCGTTTCATTGTCTTGCACTGCAATGCCCACATGGGCTTCCAGCAGACTTGAATCTTTGATCAGCAGCTGTTGTGCCTGTTTGTGGATCTTTTGCTGCATTGAACAGGAAGCCAGCAATACAATTGAAAAGAGTAAAACGCAGGTTCTCATTTTCTGATAAATTTATTTTTTGCATCCTTGGCAATCGCTCCAGGTCCCTGGTCCCTCGTCCCCCATCCCTCAACCTCAGGACCTCTCCTGCAACCGCAACCACCTTTCCGGTATCTCATTTTCACCGGCCTGGTGAAAGTCGTTGTACGAGCAGGGAACATATTGCCCGTCAGGCATCTTCATCCACCATCTTCCGGTTTTCTGGCTTTTGAGGAATGTGGTTTCAACCGTTGCAAAAGCCACATGGCATTCAATAAACATCTCTCGGTCGTTCAGTGACGCTTCATTTCTTCCTACCACCACTCCATCAATATAATACCAGAGCATTTGTGATACCTGCTTGGCAAGGTTGTTGAAGGGGTCGTGTGCTTGCTGGTAACCAAAAATGCCCAATGTTTTCAGTTTGGGATTCATGCCAGCAAAACGGGTGAGGGTGCAGGCTTCTTCTCCGTTGAAGCCATTGGGACTGCTTCCTTCCCAAAAGGTGGCGGATCCCAAGGCCGCCAGGTCGAATAGCATCATGTCGCTGCTGCGGATGCCGGGTTCCACTTCGTCGATATTTTCCTTCACCTTGCCCAATCGGTAACAATCGAAACGAAGTTTGTCCATTGTTTCGAGCATGTGGGGATGCACATAATAACTTTGAAAGCCAATATGGTTGTAATGCCGGATGAAGTTGGGTTCACCGGTAAGCAGTTCCATCAGGAAGTTTTTGGATTTGACAGGATTGTCGATCGACAGATCGATATAGGCATCAACCCCCGTTACATCAATGATCTTTTCCTGTGCGCGGTATACTTCATACAAGGCCAGGGCAAGATCATGCGACCCACCCAGGAGGATAAAATGTTTTCCTGCCTTGATCACCTCTTCTGCCACTGCTTTGATGGCGGCATAGGTATCATTGAGACTGGCTCCGCATTGGATGTTGCCGAGATCCGCTATTTGGATATGCTTGTGCCACGCAAACAAGGCATAAAATTCTTTTCGGATATTGTCGATCCCTGCTTTCGAACTGGGGTCTCCATCTCCCCTCAATTCATCGCATCCGGCAATGACGATGTCAACATCACTGATGTCAGGCATTTGCTCTTGATGGAGACGGATGGTCCTGCCCATTTGTCCCTCTCTCATCTCCAGATCACCGGTGATCATGGCCAGGTTAACAGGTTCAAGAAAGTCGGAAAGGCTATCGAGGGACATTCAGTAAAGTTTTGGCAAACCTAATCAAACTCACTTGAAAATCCTTGGTGCGAGCCAAAAATCCAATGCTATCCGGAAGGGGAACTCTGTTTTGATTTGTTATCTTCGCAACATGGAAGATTTGCTCAAACAGATCAGCAGTTACAGCGAAGAGATCAATTCGTTTTCAGCCGCTGATGCCGATGCATTGGAACAGTTCAGGATTCGTTTTCTGGGAGTGAAGGGAATCGTGAAAGCGATCATGGGGGAAATGAAAAATGTTCCGGTGGAAGAGAAGAAGTCATTCGGACAAACCCTGAATGCATTCAAGTTGCTCGCCGAATCCAAGTTCAATGAAGAAAAAGAAAGGATCGATGCGATGGGCGGAACTGCTGCTGAAGGAATCGACATTACGCTTCCTGGCACACCCATGCGCACTGGTAGCAGACATCCGGTGACCTTGATGCGAAACAGGATCGTAGAAATTTTTGAGCGCCTTTCTTTTACGGTGGCCGAGGGACCTGAGATTGAGGACGACTGGCACAACTTTACTGCCTTGAACCTGGATGAGAACCATCCGGCGCGTGACATGCAGGATACCTTTTATTTGTCGACCGACCCTGCGATCTTGCTGCGTACACATACGAGCAATGTGCAGATCAGGGAGATGGAAAAACAAAAACTCCCCATCCGCATTGTTTGTCCTGGTCGTGTTTACCGCAACGAAACCATCAGTGCCCGCTCCCATTGTTTCTTCCACCAGGTGGAAGGATTGTACATAGATGAGAATGTTTCCTTTGCTGATCTGAAGCAGACCCTGTATTTTTTTGTACAGGAAATGTTTGGTGAGGATGTGAAGGTGCGTTTCCGCCCCAGTTATTTCCCCTTTACCGAACCCAGTGCAGAGATGGACATCAGTTGCATGCTTTGCAAGGGCGATGGATGTGCAGTATGCAAGCGCACCGGATGGCTGGAGATCCTCGGTTGTGGCATGGTCCACCCCAATGTTTTGAAGAATTGCGGCATCGATCCAGAGAAATATACTGGCTTTGCTTTTGGCATGGGTGTAGAGAGACCCGCCTTGCTGAAATACGGAATTACGGATATCCGTTTGTTCAGTGAAAATGATGTTCGATTCCTGCAACAGTTCAGCGGCGTATAGGAATCGAAACAGCTCTCATTGTAACTCTCATTACCTCCCTTCAAAATAGAAACCTCCTCATGCCCACCCTTATCACCGGTTCTTCTGGCCTCTTGGGTACCTATCTGATCCGCGAACTGTTGAAGCGGGGGGAAGCGATCACAGCCCTCTATCGTTCCGGTATTCCGTCTTTTTTGGAGGAAGCAGAAAAGTCAAAAGTGAATTGGGTGAAGGGAGATATCGGGGATGTTCTCTTGCTGGAGGAACTCATGCAGGAGTGCAAGCAGGTGTATCATTGTGCGGGATTGGTGTCTTTCAATCCTTCCCGAAAACAGGAATTGTTCAAAATCAATGTAGAAGGAACGGCCAACGTGGTGAATGCGGCATTGTCTGCCAATATCCAAAAGCTGGTGCATGTCAGCTCCGTGGCCGCGATTGGAAGAAAACGGAACAACCAGACGGTTCATGAAGGCCTGAAGTGGGACGACAATGCCAATCCTTCTTATTATGGCAAAACCAAGTACCTGGGGGAACTGGAAGTATGGAGAGGGATAGCAGAGGGACTTGATGCGGTGATGGTGAATCCGGTGATCATTTTAGGGTATGGTGACTGGAGCCACGGTTCATCCGCCACATTCAGGAATGCCTACAATGAGTTTCCCTGGTATACCGAAGGGGTCAGCGGTTTTGTGGATGCGGATGATGTGGCCAAGGCCATGGTAATGTTGATGGACAGTGACATTTCAGCAGAACGATTTATTCTCTCGGCAGAAAACCTCCCTTACAGGACCATCTTTACGGAAATGGCACTGGCATTCGGGAAGAAACCGCCCCATCGGAAGGTCAGTCCCTGGATGGCAGAACTGGTCTGGAGGATAGAAAGATGGAAAAGCTTTTTCACCGGGGAAGATCCACTGCTGACCAAAGAAACAGCAGAGACAGCCAGACAGGTGGTGCAATTTGACAACAGTAAAATATTGAAAGCCCTTCCTGATTTTTCTTTCAAGCCTGTCAGCGATACGATCCAGGAATGTTGTGAAAAATACAAGACAATCATCCCTCAACCCTAGTTCCTGCCTTCCACAGGTTAATATAAGAGGTTGACAAGCTTATCCCTTGCTGTTTATTTTCTCCCAGATCTCAGGGATTCTTTTGATCCAGGCCAACTCTTTCATTTTTTTACGTGCTTCATCAGCGGTATAACCAAAATAGGTTTTGCCTCCTTCTAGGTTGGTGGATACACCACTTTGTCCGAGTACCACCGCATTCTTTCCAATGGTCAGTGTTTTGCTAACGCCTACTTGTCCCCATAAAATCACTCCATCTTCCACTTTGGTTGCGCCGGCAATAGCAACTTGTGCAGCGAATAAACAGTTCTTTCCAACAACAACATCATGACCAATGTGCACGAGGTTGTCAAGTTTGCTTCCTCTTCCGATCATGGTATCATGTGTCACACCACGGTCGATGGTGCAACCTGCTCCGATCTCCACATCGTCGTCAATGATGACCCTTCCGCAGCTGCTCATTTTTTTATACCATACTTCCCTGTCTTTTTTACTGTTGTAGTAAAAGGCATCCGAACCGATGACCGAACCGGGTTGAATGATCACATTGTTCCCGATGATGCAATGTTCACGAATGGTGACATTGGGATGAATGATACAGTTGTTTCCAATCGAAACATGATGACCTATGAAAACATTGGGGGCGATATAGGTGCCTTCTCCGATAAGCGAAGAAGGATCGATGGAAGCAGTTGCAGGAACAAAAGGATTGAAGTGAGAAACGATTTTCAGATAGGCTTCAAACGGTTCTGCCACTACGAGCAAAGCCTTTCCTGGCGGGCATTCTACGGCTTTGTTGATGATGATGAAACTGGCTGCTGATTGCAAACAGGTGTCATAATATTTTGGATGATCCACGAAAACAAGATCGCCGTTTTCCACGCGATGGATTTCATTGATGCCACTTGCAAATGCTTCAGTCTCGCCGATCAGTTCAGCATTGATGTGTGATGCGATCCACTTGATTTGAACGGGTGATGGAAATTTCATGATGCTTGTTTCCAACAAAGATACTGTGATGTTCACCCCTTAGTAATTAACATATCCAAAAAAAATGTGCATAAAATAGTTGTGGAAAAATTTTATGATGATAAAATATCTGTTTAATATTGTGAAGGGAATTTATTCCCGGTACTTATTAACCCATCTATATATCAGCGCCCCGTGTCAACGGGGCGCTGTTTTTTTTGATACATTGCAGTAAATCTATTTTCACATGCTACAATCCATGACAGGTTACGGAAGGGCAGAGTGCACCATCAACGACAAGGTTTTTGTTGTGGAGCTAAGATCCTTGAATGGCAAACAGTTTGAGTTGTTGCTCAAAATACCTTCCCTGCTGAAACCCTATGAATTTGAAATCAGAAATCAATTGTCGGATGAATTGGTCCGCGGCAGTGTGGAGTGCAATGTGACGATGAAACAAAATGGTGCCACCAGACCTTCCTCAGTAAACCTAGAACTGGCTGCATCCTATTACAAACAATTGAAATCACTGGCAGATCAACTGGAAGCAGACGATAGCCAATTGCTATCATCCATACTTCGTCTCCCTGAAGTGGTGGCTAGCAGCACTGATCAATTGGCAGCTGCAGAATGGGAAGGATTCAGCAAAGCACTCAAGGAAGCCATCATCATGATCAACCGGCACCGTGAAGATGAAGGGGCGGTTTTGGAACAGGATCTTTTGTTGCGCATCGCCAATATTGAAGCATTGCAGAAAAAAGTTATTGAGCTTGAGCCGAGAAGAAAGCAAAGGATCAGGGAGGGCATTGAAAAATTACTCGAAGAGAAAGTGGGCAAGGATCAGGTGGACCGCAACCGCTTTGAGCAGGAACTCATTTATTATATAGAGAAGATCGATCTGACCGAAGAGCAGGTCAGGCTGACCAATCACTGCCATTATTTCAAAACGCTTTTGGCGGAGCAGGAAACATCCAAAGGAAGAAAACTGTCTTTCCTGCTGCAGGAGATTGGCAGGGAGATCAACACCACCGGCTCCAAGGCATACGACTCCGATATCCAGAAATCCGTTGTGGAAATGAAGGATGAACTTGAAAAAGCGAAGGAGCAGGTATTGAACGCCCTTTGAGTTGGGTTGCCTAACTTTGCAGCATGTTGTTTAAAAAGATCATTGGTGCATTCCTTGTCTCCTGTCTATTTTCTTGTCAGGATACCGGACTATATGAAAAAGTGGTTTTCCTTCCAGAACATCAATGGACCAGTCAGAACAATCCTTCCTTTCATTTTCAGGTAAGCGATACAGCATCCTTTTACCAGGTATATTTTCTGATGCGTCATGCAGATGCTTACGAATACAACAATGTCTGGATCAAGATCAGCAGCAAACTTCCGGGAGATACTATTTCAAGGGATCAGCGATTTGAAATTCCACTGGCCAATGCAAAAGGATGGCTGGGTTCCGGAATGGATGATATTTTTGATCACAGGGTCCTGCTCTATAAAAATCCGGTGAAGTTTGGCAAGCCCGGTACCTATGATATCACGATCCGCCAAGACATGCGGGTCAATCCGTTGAAGTATGTCCACAATGTGGGCCTTCGCCTGGAAAAAGTCAAATGAGATGAAGAGGTTGCTGGACAGGATCCCATTCAAATTCATCAATCTAATCTATTGGTTGTTGTTGTCTTACCTGGTGGCAGCCCTCGGTTGGTGGTACATTGAACTCGATCAGCAAAATGATCTCATGCTGGCATTCCAGCAGCAGCAGGTGATCAAAGAATACGGCAATGATCCACTGCGGCTAGAGCAGGTCAAGGAGGCACATCAGAGAAATGCAAAGCAATATATAGGGGAGGGACTTACCTTTCTGGTCCTCACCCTGGCAGGAGCTTTTTTCGTATACAATGCAGTGAGGAGACAAATAAAGCTGCACCAGCAACAAAAGAATTTCATGATGGCGGTCACCCATGAATTGAAAACGCCCATCGCCGTTACCAAACTAAGCCTGGAAACGTTGAAAAGACACCAGCTGGATCCCGAAAAACAAACCAAAATTCTGGGAGATGCGATCAATGAAACGGAAAGGCTGGACAGCCTTTGCAACAATATCCTCCTGAGTTCACAGTTGGAATCCGGAGGGTACCAGTTCACGCTGCAGGAATTCGATGCGGGTAAAATGCTTGTTGCTGCTGTAAAGGCATTTGCTTCCCGTTTCCCCCAGCGAATATTTGAGATGCAGGTGCCCGAAAATATTTTTATTGTCGGGGAAGAGTTTCTCCTGCGCTTGGTGCTGAACAACCTGATTGAGAACGCCATCAAATATGCACCTGCAGCGCTTCCCCTGACCATTTCCTTGTTGGAGGAGGAGGACAAGGTTGAATTCAGGGTGGCCGATCTGGGACAGGGAATTCCCGAAACGGAAAAGCAGAAGATTTTTGAGAAGTTTTACCGGCTGGAAGACGAATCCCGCCGTAAAACAAAAGGAACCGGTTTGGGGTTATACTTGAGTACCAAAATTGTGCGCGACCACAAGGGAGAACTGCTGCTGGAGAACAATCATCCCCATGGATCTGTTTTCAAAGTCATCCTGCCCAAAAACAATTGATCATGAACAAAAGCAAAGCCTCCATATTGTTGGTAGAGGATGAAGAGAACCTGCTGGATGCCCTCAAACTCAACCTGGAACTCGAAGGATATGAAGTGACCACCGCCACAACTGGTCCCGCCGCCTTGAAAAAAGTGGAAGAAGAATACTTTGACCTGATCCTCTTGGATGTCATGTTGCCGGAATTGGATGGCTTTGATGTATGCCAGACCATCCGGCTGAAAAATGTTGAAACGCCCATTCTCATGCTCAGTGCCCGTTCTGGCAGTGCCGATCGGGTAGCGGGATTAAAAAGAGGAGCGGATGATTACCTTACCAAACCCTTCAACCTCGAAGAGTTGTTGCTCAGGGTGGAGAAGCTGATTGAGAAAAACAGAAAGTTGTTGGACAAGACCTCTGTAGGGGAACAGTTCAACTTTGGAAAAAACCAGATCGATTTCAAGGCGCAGACTGCCACCAATGCCAAAGGAGAGCTGATCAGCCTGAGCAAGAAAGAGATCATGTTGCTCAAGCTCATGATTGAATACAGAAATGAAGTGGTATCCAGAGAAAAGATATTGCAGTCTGTTTGGGGCTACCAGGTTTTCCCCACCACCCGTACGATTGATAATTTTATCCTCAACTTCAGAAAATATTTCGAAGAGGATCCCCGCGAACCCCAACATTTTCATTCTGTCAGGGGGGTAGGATATAAATTCCAGGATTAAAGATCACCGAGCTGAGGCCTCAAAACCATCTCTTCTAAGCAGGCCTGGGGAGATAATTTGCTGGCTGCTACGATCATTTTGGCCACGTCATTGACTTCCATGATCCGCTTTTCTTCAACACCCGACCCTTCCCAGGAACTGGTATAGGTGGCGCCGGGATGCACAGAAGTCACCTTGATATTGAAAGGCTTCATTTCTTCCCGCAGATTTTTACTGAACCCTGCCAGCGCCCACTTGCTGATGCTGTAGGAACCTCCGTTGGGATAGGCTTGAAGGGCTGCAATAGAACAGATGTTGAAGATATGTCCAGACTTGTTTTTGATCATGGTTTGAATCAAAGACCGGGTCAGGTGGTAGGCCGATAGCAGGTTCACATGGAGCATCCGCTCCAGTTGTCCCTCTTCCTCATTGTATATGCTCCCCGGTTCATACATGCCTGTATTGTTGACCAAGACATCCACCTGATCGGTGGCTTTTAACAACTGCTCTCCAAAACTTTTGGCACCTTCTGCTGTGCTGAGATCTGCATTGAAGGCAGTGATGCTGATGTTGAAACGTTGCATCAGTTCCTGTTGCCATTTTAATGTGGCCTCCATGTTCCTTGAGCAGAGAAAGAGGTTCGCTCCATCTGCTGCAAAATTTTCTGCAATGGCTCTTCCGATCCCCTTGGATGCACCGGTAACAACAACATTCATGGCATCATTTTTTCCAAAGTTAATGAATCGAAGGATGCTTAGCTTTGCAACATCTTATGGCAAAGCAATACGATCATATCTTTTTCGACCTCGATCATACCCTCTGGGATTTTGAAAAAAATTCAGAAGCTACGCTGCGAGATCTCTACGATGAGCTCGATCTTGGCACAAAAGCAGGGGCGGCATTTGAACACTTTCACAAGACCTATCATCATTACAATGATATGTATTGGGATCGTTTCCGGAAAGGGCATATCAAGCGGGAGGAGCTTCGTTGGAAAAGGATGTGGCGTACCTTGGTGGAATACAGGATCACCGATGAGCCGCTGGCCATGACCATGAGTGAACGATATCTAGACATCCTGCCTACCAAGACCCATCTCTTTCCGCATTGTGTTGATCTGCTGGAATACTTGCGCGACAAGGGTTCTCCCATGCACCTCATCACCAACGGTTTTGAACTCACCCAACACCAGAAACTGAAGAACAGTGGAATCGCAGGTTTTTTCAAGGAAGTGATCACTTCGGAACAGGCGGGCATCATGAAACCCCATAAGGAGATTTTTGATTATGCCATGCGTGTTACAGGATCATCGGCCAACCGATCCGTTATGATCGGAGATGCGCTGGAAGTAGATATTTTGGGTGCGCTGGAGGCTGGGATGGATGCTATCTATGTACATGCGGAAGTTCCGGCAGGCTCAACGGTTAAGCCCACCCATGTGGCTCCTCATCTGGGTGTGTTGAAGGAATTGCTTTGATCAGGAAAGGCTGGCCAGCACGGTAACACCGTTCTTCACCGTGTCTCCGATCTTCACATTGACCTTGGTGCCAATCGGCAATAGCAGGTCCACGCGACTGCCAAATTTGATGAAGCCCAGCTCATCGTTTTGCTTAACCTGTTCGCCCACTTTGGCATAATTCACAATGCGTCGCGCCAAGGCTCCTGCGATCTGTTTGACCAGCACTGTTCCTTTTGGATATTCAATAACAATGCTGTGTCGCTCATTGTCAGTCGATGATTTAGGATCCCAGGCCACCAGGTATTTCCCTTTGTGGTATTGGTTGTAGATCACCTTTCCCGATACGGGATAGCGGTTCACGTGGACATTCGCAGGGCTCATGAAGACTGATATCTGCAATCTTTTTTCGTGATAGTATTCATCATCATGCGTCTCTTCGATCACCACCACCTTGCCATCAGCTGGAGAAATGATGCTGTTTTCATCAAAGGTGAAAGTACGGGTGGGGATCCTGAAAAAAGAAAGGATGAAGAGCCAGAAACCCAGCAACACAAATCCGGTGATCCAACCCAGCAGGGTACTGAAAGGCATGATATAGTGATGGTTCAACCTGGCGAGGGAAAAAACAATAATTGAAACGATCAGTATGGTAGGGATGCCTTCTTTGTGGATGCGCATGGTTGGTTGTTAAGGTGGCAAAGTTAAGGAATCGGCAACTCAGACTTCGATCTTTCTCTTTCTGGCCTGCACTTTCCATTCACCCACAAGGGCATTGTTTTCGATGGCGTAAAGCGATTCATGCAGGGCGATGGTGGGACAAACATGGTAGGGGATACCCAGCAAGACATCACCCGGTTGGAAACCATGTCCTGCTGCTGTTTCCATCACCAGGTGCTCTTCGCTTTGTCCTACGGGAACAAGATCAGGATGAGATGGGAAGAACACGCGTTTGCCGATTTCATTTTCGGATGCAACTGCCTTGTGTCCGAGGTCCAGGCAGATCCTCGTGGCAGTAGGCAGGGAAATCACACGGGTCAGGATTTGAACAGCCGGTTCAAATTTTTGTTCTGCACAGATTTGCGCGTAACCGCGGTCCCAAAAGATATTGGTACCGGGGCTGCAATCGCGGTCCGTTGCTTTGGCATGAATGGAAAACGTGGGGGAACCTCCCGCAATGATATGTGGAAAGGGATATCCTTTTTCCTGCATCATGGCGATCAAATCATAGACAGGTGCAAAAGCTTGTTGACAGGCCGCCTCGCGCGCTGCATAATCTGCCTGTCGGTGCTGACCGTCATAGACATGCAATCCCTTGAAGACAATGCCCTGTGTTTGCAGGATATGCTCGATCAATGCCAGTGCAGTTGCACCAGGAGCGATGCCTGTTCTGTTCATGCCCACATTGATGTCTGCATAGACATCGATCTGCTTGTTTTGGGAATGAAAGATCGCTCCGATCGCTGTCGCAGCAAGGGTATGATCCGTGATACAAGAGAAATGAGTGGCGGGATATTGGGTCACCAATTCCAGCAACCTTTGAATCTTGGGTCCTACGGGCTGATGGGCCAGCAATACATCCGGTGCCCCCTGCAGTGCCAGCAGTTCAGCTTCGGCAATGGTAG
>RFVQ01000380.1 GCA_009922495.1 Chitinophagia bacterium | reverse complement strand
GGGAACCATTCCTGGAAAAAGAGAAAGCAGGCGATTTGAAGGCGACTATATGCTATGTCAACAGGATATCATTGAACAAAGGATGGCCATCGATCCAATTGCCTTTGGAGGTTGGAGCATCGATCTGCATCCAGCCGATGGTGTATTCAGTGAACTTCCTGGTTGCAACCAATGGCATAGCAAAGGGATCTATCCCATACCCTATCGCTCCGTGTACAGTAAGAATATCAACAATCTCTTTCTTGCAGGCAGGATCATCAGTGCTTCGCATGTTGCTTTTGGCTCATCCCGTGTGATGGCCACCGGTGCTGCGGTCGGTCAGGCAGTGGGGACCGCAGCTGCCATCTGTATTCAACAGCATTTGAATCCACGGGATTTGGGACAACCCCACGAAATACAGCAGTTGCAGCAAACTTTGTTGACCTCGGGAGTATTCCTGCCCGGTGTCCATCGCTCATCGAAAAATGATCTTGTGCAATCAGCTGAGGTCAAAGCCAGTTCCTATTTGCCATTTTCGGGTTTCACCCATCATGGCGAATGGATGTCCCTTGATTCATCCGTTGCGCAGATGGTTCCTTGTCATAAAGGCGCTATTCCTGGATTGTCAATTGAGCTGAAATGCAGGCAGGCTACATCTATCACCTTGCAGCTAAGGGTCAGTGAGAAAAGATCCAACTATACACCGGAGATCATTCTGATTGAAAAATCCATTGCACTGAATGAGGGAGTTCAAAAGGTATACATAGATGCAGCCCAAGAACTAGAGGAAGATCAATATGTTTACCTGGTTCTACTGCGCAACGAGCATGTACAAGTACCGCTAACGAATACACGTGTAACAGGTATTCTCTCTCTCTTTAATCATATCAATCCGGCAGTTTCAAATTTCGGCAAACAGGATCCCAAAGAAGATATTGGTGTTGATGCTTTTGAATTTTGGTGTCCCAAACGGAGACCTGATGGCAAGAACCTTGCTTTTAGCATGACACAATCTGTCGATCTCTTTTCCGTATCCAGTCTCCGAAATGGAGTCGACAGACCTTATGTTGTGCCCAATGCATGGGTGGCTGATTTGAATGATGCAGATCCAAGAATCTCCATCAAATGGCCTGAACAACAGATCATCAAAACGATTGAGATCTGTTTTGACAATGATTTTGACCATCCCATGGAATCAGTATTGATGGGGCATCCTGAGCATGAAATGCCGTTTTGTGTGAAGGATATATC
>RFVQ01000379.1 GCA_009922495.1 Chitinophagia bacterium | reverse complement strand
CATGCAGTCGACAATAAAAGAAAGGTAATCGAAAAACTGGCGACTACGGTCGGTTGTTCAGCAGAAGAACTGACCCTTACCCGCAACACAACAGAATCATTGGATATTGTCATCACCGGAAAACACTGGCAGGCGGGTGACGAAACCATCATGGCGGAGCAGGACTATGGCTCGATCATCGAAGCACTCAAGCATGTAAGCAACCGCTATGGCGTGGTGAACAAAATGATATCGGTACCCAATCATCCTTCCTCGGATGAAGAGATTGTCAACCTCTACGCCAATGCCATCACACCCAAAACCAAACTGATCCTTGTTTCGCATATCATCAACATCACAGGGCAGATCCTGCCCATCCGAAAAATATGCGACATGGCACACAAGATATCCGACTTGAACTGCGATTACTATGGCAGCTCCCTGCACAAATGGCTGAGCACTCCACTGGGGGCGGGTTTGTTGTATGTGAAAAAAGAAAGGATGCCGGATATCTGGCCACTGATCGTAGGATGGGAGAAAGATCCCTACAAAATGCTGCGCATCAGCCATACCGGAACCCATCCAGCACACACCGATCTTACCATTGCTGATTCGATCGATTACTATAACATGATAGGTGCCGAACGCAAAGAAGCCAGGCTGCGCTACCTGCAACAATACTGGACTTCCCGGGTGAGAAACCATCCCAAGATCATCCTCAATACGCCTGCTGATCCCAAACGTTCATGTGGCATTGCCAATGTGGGCATCGAAGGAATGAAACCAGGGGACCTCGCCAAGCGATTGCTGGAGGAACACAAGATCTTCACCGTGGCGATAGATGGAGCCAATGTATTTGGCTGCAGGATCACACCGAATGTTTATACAACGATCGCGGAATTGGATCAGTTTGTTGCTGCACTGAAAAAACTGGCTGCATAGTGGGAACTGCGAAAGAGATCATCCAAGACATCAAGCGCTTTGCAAGCAAGGAGAAAGCAGCATTTCTTCCGAAATTTTTCAAAACTGGGGAAGGCGATTATGGATATGGCGATCGGTTCCATGGAGTGGTAGTACCCGATCAACGCAGCGTGGCCAAAAAACATTTCCCTACCACCACCCGTGAAACCATATTGGAATTGCTTGCATCTGCTTTCCATGAAGAAAGACTCACATCCCTTTTCATCCTCTGCCACAAATTCAACGAAGCCAGAAAGATCGGAAAGGAAAAAGAATGGGTCGATCTCTATT
>RFVQ01000378.1 GCA_009922495.1 Chitinophagia bacterium | reverse complement strand
GCGCACAGAACCATTCTTGTCTCGGTAAGTGAAACGGCCCCTTGAAAAGATTGCCCTTTGCGGTTTGTGCAACCTGCCCATCGCGGTGCAGGTAACCAAACCACTCACCCTGCTCTTTGTCATGAAAATGCCCATAAGCATAGTCGTGGACCAGCTTGTGTTGTTCAGCATATTTTTGATTCCCGGTGAGCAGATAAGCCAATAAGAGTGCAATGATGGTCTCGTTATGGGGCCACCAAAATTTCATGTCCTGCCAATATTCCTGTACAGGCTTGTTATAGACATCCCTGAAATAAAACAATCCGCCATATTCATGGTCCCATCCCCGCTCCCACATATAATCGATCATCTTGCATCCCAAATCAATGAGGTGAGGATCTCGGTTGCGGTGCAAGGCTTCATACAAAATAAACCAGGCACCTTCAATGGCGTGACCGGGATTCAAGGTTCTGCCGTCTACATGGTCGATGATGGAACCATCAGGAGCAACCTGTTCCATGACGCAACGGATATCATGCTTCACAAAATCATGTTCTATCTCAGCGATCCATTTATCTATCCAGGAATCACAACGTTCATCGCCAATGGTGGCGCGCATCTGTTGCGCTGTATTCATCATGATCATGGGAATGCCAATTCCTTTGGCAGGTCGAGTATCTGTGAACTTGGGAGCGATCATCCCCGGTACTGTTGCGTATTCAATGCATTTGCCAAAGATCTTTCTGGCAGCATTGGCTGCTTGCTCGTCACCACTGGCTTTGGCATAAGCAGCAGCAGCGATCACATAAAAAGTTTCTGAAAAAAAATATCTTCTCTTGCGGATGGGCTTTCCATCACGGGTCATGTGAAAGAACATCCTTCCATCCGAATCAAAGCAATGCTTGTCCAGGAAAGCGAGGCCTGATTTTGCCCAATCCAACCATTCCTGTCTGGGTTCGATGGTATTGAATAAAGTCGACAAGGTCCATACTGCACGTCCTTGTATCCAAACAGCCTTGTCATCATCGATCAATGATCCATCTGCATCTTTCATGAACAGAAATCCACCGTGTTCCTTGTCAACAGAAGATGGAAACCAGAATGGGATGGTATCATCCAGCAATTGGGATTGATAAAATTTTCTTAATTCACGCAGATCCTGTTCACTATAGTTCATCCTTCTTTTTGGGGTTTAAGAAAGTACAATTGAATGCAGATAACGGCCAGGACAACGATTCCGAGCATGGCAAAATCTTTTCCCAGGTTTCCCTGGTCGGTTG
>RFVQ01000377.1 GCA_009922495.1 Chitinophagia bacterium | reverse complement strand
TGAAACCAAGTCTTTATTCATTAAAAATGATCGGGGAAGCCTTGAAAACTGATTTTTCTGAATTTGCCAAGCAATCTGAAAACAAACCTTATGAATTTAATTTAACCATTAAAATCACAGATATGAATCAGTTCTTAAATGACTTAAAAGTTTTAGTAAAAACCCATTGGAAAATAATTTTCCTTATCGTTCTGGTTATTTGGCTTGTCACGAATTATGCTGACATTAAATCAGGAATAATGGATGGGTGGAAGAATAAATAGAGTATCATTTTTCAAGATGTAACCCGTGTTGTCGGCAATTAAACCTTGATTTTCAGCGATTGGTTGGGAGAGCTAGTAAATTTTTTCGGGATCTAGCTGAAGATACTGGATGGTTTTGCCTTTAGGCAAATGGCTGGAATAGCTGAGATGAACTTTTCCGCTTGCATCTTGGATGAGTGAAGGATAGGAAAAGCTTCCGGATTTGGACTGATCATTTTCAAGGTAATGCGGGGCTGACCAGCTTTTTCCCTCATCAGAAGAAATCCACAGCGCAAGCCGGTACCTGCCACTGGAAATATCATTTCCGATCATCCACCAGCGTCCATCCTTAAGAGATAAGAGTTCCACACTGGCCGTATTGGGAAATCCGGTCTTTTGGGCTGCTGTCCAGGAAATACCATTATCCTTGGAAATACTCTGCTGAATCATCGCAGGACCATCTCCCGAATCACGCAGCATGGCGACGATTTCCCCGTTTTTCCTGCGGGCAAGAGCGGGTTGTATGGGTCCTTTCCCAACGAGGGGTTTACTTGGAAACCAAGTGTTTCCATCATCTTCTGAAATGGCCATCAGCGAAAAGTTGAAGCCATCAGAATAGAGCGGCAGTACAATTCGATTGTTTTCAACTAACGGCTTGATGCGTGTCATCCAGCCTATACTTCTTTTTTTTGTGTCCAAGCTGGCTTCATGAATCATCCGCTCATAAGCAGGTGCGTATTCTGCCCAAGCCAGATCCGAATTCGGAAGGTCTTTGAATTTCAACTTCACTTCCTCCGCAAAATCATCTCCTGGTTTCAACAGGATATTATCTTGCCAGTGCCAGGTAGGAGGCCCTGGAGACAAATACGCCAAACTTCGCCGAACCCGAAGTATAGATTGTTCCCATCGATTACCCAGCACAGCGATCCAAATGAGGAAGAGTTCATTTTTCCCATTGAGGAAAAGCACTGGATTGCAGTCCGGAATTCCCGGGGTATCTGCCATCAAAAAGGGAGCG
>RFVQ01000376.1 GCA_009922495.1 Chitinophagia bacterium | reverse complement strand
TTACAATACCATGCTGCGCATCGCCAAGAACGGCATTCCTGTAAAAGCAGAAGCTGATTACAAAACAAAATTCTATACGGATGACCTGCAGGGGTATAATGTGATCGCAGAAATTCCCGGTACAGATCCCCAATTGAAAGATGAAGTGGTGATGATTGGAGCTCACCTGGATTCCTGGCAGACGGGTACCGGTGCAACCGACAATGCTTCAGGATCAGCCGTGATGTTGGAAGTGATGCGCATCATGAAGACACTGAACATCCAACCAAGAAGGACCATCCGCATCGGATTGTGGAGTGCAGAAGAACAGGGACTTCTTGGCTCCAGAGGCTATGTATCCAAGACCTTTGGATCCGGCGCCAACAAGACCGCTGCACATGATAAATTTTCTGCTTACTACAACATCGACAACGGCACCGGTAAGATTCGCGGTATCTACCTGCAGGGCAATGAAGGTTGTCGCTCTATTTTCTCCCAATGGCTGGAGCCTTTCAAAGACTTGGGTGCGACTACCGTCACCATCAGCAATACAGGTGGTACCGATCATCAGTCATTCGATGCGGTGGGACTCCCTGGCTTTCAGTTCATCCAGGATGAAATCGAATACGATACCCGCACCCACCACAGCAACATGGATGTGTATGATCACCTGATCGAAGCTGATCTCAAACAAATCGCTACCATCGTGGCTGCCTTTGTCTACAATACAGCACAAAGGGATGCGAAACTTCCGAGGAAGGGGAACTAATGGAATGAGCAACAAGGGATTGCTCATCAACTTTAAAAAGCATAACAAATGAAATATTTTTTTGGGATCCTATCCGCAGCCTTGTTCCTGATGGGTTGTCAGCAGCAGGCTGGTGTTTCCAATGCTTATTTTGCTCGTCAAGATTCAGGCATACAATCTGGAAATGTCAAAGTCATCGAAATTGAAAGCTTTGGCAAGAAATTCAAGATCTGGACCAAAAGATTCGGCAACAATCCCAAGACCAAGATCCTCCTGTTGAATGGTGGTCCTGGTGGCACCCATGAATACTTCGAATGTTTTGAAAACTTTCTTCCGCAGGAAGGTATCGAGTTCATCTACTACGATCAGCTGGGTTGTGGACTATCTGATAATCCTAACGATACAGCCTATTGGGATCTTCCACGCTTTGTGGAAGAAGTAGAACAGGTGAGGGTGGCATTGGGATTGAACAAGGATAACTTCTATCTGCTGGGTCATTCCTGGGGTGGTATTCTTGCCATGCAATATGCTCT
>RFVQ01000375.1 GCA_009922495.1 Chitinophagia bacterium | reverse complement strand
CCATGTGGACAGTATGAGTGCTGGGGATTTTTACGGCTCTGAGCAATCGCTTACCCTAGATCAAGCCACGCAATTGACCATCACCCTTCAAGGGACTGATGGCAAGTCCGAAGTGCTGAAATCTGGATTGAAGGTTCAGGAAGGTGAAGTCATCGATGCCTCCACCTTGAGTGTATCCCAGTACCGCGCCTTCTTGAAAAAGGCGAAGGAAGATGCATATCAAAAAGGATTGCTCTTTTCCCTACACCTGAAGGCCACGATGATGAAAGTATCCGATCCCATCCTTTTTGGGCATGCGGTTACCGTGTTTTTTGAGCCTGTATTCACTAAGCATGGTGCCACCCTAGCAGCGCTAGGTGTAGATGTCAACAATGGATTTGGGGACCTTTTGGCCAACTTGGAAAAACTTCCTGCTGCCAAAAAAGAAGAAATTCTTCAGGATATCGATGCTTGCTATGCCGCAAGTCCAGCAGTAGCCATGGTGAATTCAGAAAAAGGAATCACCAACCTGCACGTACCGAGTGACGTGATCATCGATGCTTCCATGCCAGCCATGATCCGAACCTCAGGTAAGATGTGGAATAAGGAGGGAAAACTACAAGACACCAAGGCGATCATACCAGACCGTTGCTATGCGGGAGTGTACCAGGCGGTGTTTGATTTTTGCAAAAAAAATGGGGCCTTTAACCCAGCCACCATGGGCTCTGTTCCCAATGTGGGCTTGATGGCTCAGAAGGCGGAAGAATACGGTTCGCACGACAAAACCTTCGAAATTCCATTTGCCGGTACCGTGGTCGTTACCGATGCGGCAGGCAAGCAGCTTTTTGCACATGCCGTAGAAAAAGGAGACATCTGGAGAATGTGTCAGACCAAGGATGCTCCTATACAAGATTGGGTAAAGTTAGCCGTGACCCGTGCCCGCTTGTCGGATACTCCTGCAGTCTTTTGGTTAGACAAGGCCCGTGCACACGATGCACAGCTGATCCAGAAGGTCAACAAGTACCTCCCACAGCACGATACCAAGGGATTGGAAATTCACATTCTCTCCCCTATCGAGGCTACCCTTTTCTCCTGCGAGCGCATCGTGGCAGGTAAAGACACCATTTCCGTGACGGGCAACGTACTTCGTGACTACTTGACCGACCTCTTCCCTATTTTGGAAGTGGGCACTTCCGCCAAAATGCTTTCCATCGTCCCCTTGATGAATGGGGGAGGATTGTTTGAAACAGGAGCGGGAGGATCTGCCCCCAAGCACGTAGA
>RFVQ01000374.1 GCA_009922495.1 Chitinophagia bacterium | reverse complement strand
GATGGTATCCCGGTTATTGGTGGCATAGTGAAAGGTTTTCACGCGGATGGTATCACCGGCCTTTTGGGCTTGCCCGAGCATAGGCATCAAGAAAAGCGCCATTGCTGTGGCAGTATGTCTCAAACACTTCAACATGGAATGATCAATTTTATTCATGGGTCAACCCCCAAAAATACAGAAAGGGGGACTTAACTCCCCCATTCCTGATCAATCTATTGCGATTTTTGCAAAAAGTTGTTGGTCAAAGTTTAAAATCATCCCTATCCATTTTGATCCAATCGCTTTTTAGGATGGTGCTTTTTGCGGCAAAATCGTGCATGCCCATTTTAAACGAGGTGGGGGTTTTGGCCATCATCATGCCATCGTCGAACGCCAATCGCTCCTTCATTTCTTCCACGGAGACATCGGTACCGTAGTAGTTGAAGACCCATCCTTTCGATTTCAGTCGGGTTACTAAACGCTTGACTTCGGCTTGGGTATAGGTACGACTGGAATTCTCCTCTCCGTCGGTGAACACGGCCACGGTTACTAGGGTATTGTCCGATGAAAAACCCAAATTTTGCAACCGCATTTCCAGATCGCTGCAGGCTCGACCCATCCCATCAAACAAGGGCGTTGAACCATTGCAATGTAGCACCAACTCGGGATAAAATTCGTTGGCGACCACTTTGGTAAGGGGCTGTTGCTCCACCACTTGTTGATTGCCAAATGTCCATGTATTGGTGTATTGCTGCAGGGTTGGCATATCAATGCTCTCTTGCTTGATTTTGGCGATGACTGCGGAATGGCTCTCTTGTGTGGCGGCTTTCAGGGGTTCCATGCTCCCACTTTGATCGATGATGAAAAGGGTAATCGCATTTTTTGATGAGGCGATGGACTGCGCCCGGTCTTTCGAATTAATGTTGTTGTTTGTCATGGCGATAAAGGATTAGGACACAAAGGTCTATCCGATCATCACCCTACCCCGATTTTGGCAACCTTGTGAAAATCTCTTACCTGCAATCGTCAGGATCCAAGAAAACGATTTTACCCTCACGGACAACCACCATTTTGCTATTCTTGGATTTTTTGAATTCAATCAACTTCTCGTAGGCCAATTCCAATCCTTTGAGGATTTTGTCTGTAGCCACGATTTCTTTATTCTGCTGTTTCATTGCATTGTTTAAGTTGATGGTACTTGTCTTTTGACACTGCAATAATCGCACTATCACGGGACTTCTTTGCAATTAATTCATGTTTTCCCTCCGAGTTATCCCCCCCT
>RFVQ01000373.1 GCA_009922495.1 Chitinophagia bacterium | reverse complement strand
GAAGAATTCAAAAAGATCCCTCGCCTTTTTGGAGGAAGCCTTGGAACCCGTGGCGCTGGCATGAGCGGCAAAGGCGATGGAGGCAAATGATTCGCTGTAGGCATAACGCCTCTTGCGAATGGGTGCCCCATCCCGCGCAAGGTGAAAAAACATCCTGCCATCGGAATCAAAGCCATGCTTGTCAAGAAAAGCCAAGCCTGATTCAGCCCATTGAAGCCAGAGGGGATTTTTCTCAACCGTGTTATAAAGGGTAAGGAGCATCCAGCTCATCCTGCCTGTTGCCCAGACCGATTTATCGGTATCCATGAAGGTGCCATCTGCGTCCACGCAATGAAGGAATCCACCATGTGTTTGATCCACACATCGTGGGAACCAAAAAGGGACACAGTCGTCAAGCAACATATCCCTGTAAAATTCACCAAGGTTGGCGAGATTCATTTCCTGGCTTCACCTTCAAGAATCCACTCTGGGGAAAAGCGCGCAAAAGAAAGTGTTTCAATACCCGAACGGGCCCCGCATTCATAAAGCACCCCGATGCTGCCATCGTTCAAGACTGTCATGCATGAATAAGAGGAAGGCCTCGGGTCAATCAATTTCCCCTTGTTCCAAGTTTTGCCATTATCGGAACTGGCGCGTACCGTGAGAGCCACCCTTTGCTTGGAAGAGGCGGGATTTGAGAAAAACAAAAGACCGTTTGGATGACTGATAAGGCTTGCCATGCAGGTGGGATCATCAACCACAGACCAGGTCTCCATCCATTTGCCCCCGGAAAGACCAGAGGCTGGTTGAAAACGAGCCCATGCCCTTTTCCCGCTCCGGGATTCATCCCGCATTGTCAGGAGGAGAGAACCATCCTTGAGCTCCGCTATCTGGGATTCACTGGTAGGTTTTTTCCCAGGAATCGCAGGTGGGGAAATAGTCCAGGTATCACCCGAATCGGTGCTGAAAATAAAACAGGAATGAGCCACGCCATTGGATTCACGATATTGGGCGGGAAACACAAGGGTGCCATCCTTCAGTTGAATTCCATTTCCCGGGCCTTGGAAACAAAGCCGCCATTTGGAATCACGGCCTTTGATATTTGCGGTTATATTTATCGGCTTCGACCATGTGACGCCATCATCGGAACTTTTTGTGATGACAAACTGTCCTGTTTCCTCGGGGGTTAATCCGGGGCCGGACCCGTTCCAACCCCTGTTTCCCTTGGACCACAAAGCCGCTACAAAAATATCACCTGTTTTCTTATCCACCAGAATGCAGG
>RFVQ01000372.1 GCA_009922495.1 Chitinophagia bacterium | reverse complement strand
TCGGTACCATCAACAACAACTCACCTTTGTTTGTAATTGATGGTGTTCCTACCCAGGGTACCCTCAACCAGATCAACCCTTATGATATCGAGTCCATGCAGGTATTGAAAGATGCCTCTGCTGCCTCTATCTATGGTGCGCGTGCGGCCAATGGAGTTGTGATCATCACCACCAAAAAAGGCAAACCAGGTGATCCCAAAATTTCTTTTGATTATTATACTGGTACCCAAACCCCTGGCAAGTTCCTGGATCTCCTGAATGCAGAAGAGTTGGGTAAATACCTCTTCAAAGGTGATGTGGGTGCAGGCAAGACTCCTTGGGTGAGCTCTCCTTCAGCACAGTATCGTTTTGATCAAAACGGTGGAGTAACCATGGCAGATTATATTTTCCCCAACGTATTTGGAAGCCTTCCTTACGATCCAATGTCAGTGTATACCAATGATATCACTGATCCAGGATTGGGAACAACCAGGTTTAATGTGAACAAGGCGAACAAGGCCGGTACCAACTGGCAGGATGTGATTTTTGATCCCGCTCCAATCTCCAACTATCAGGTTGGCGCTTCCGGTGGTACTGCGAAAGCCAAGTATTCTTTCTCTGCCAACTATTTTGACCAGAAGGGTATTCTGCGCTTCACTGATTACAAGCGTTATTCTGTTCGCGCCAATACCGAGTTTACCTCTGGTAAATTCACCTTTGGTGAGAACCTGACCTTCGCTTATGACAAGAGAACTGGTATCTCCAACAACAACGAATCGAATCCGATCATGTTGGCATGGCGTATCCATCCCATCATTCCGGTATTTGACATCACTGGTGGACCGCCCGCATTGGGAGGCACGAACACTTCTCCATTTTATGGATTTGGTGGTCCCCGTGGTTTGAACCTGGGTAATGCTACCAACCCATTGGCAGAGTTGTACAGGGCCAAGGACAACAATACCTACAGCACACGCCTTTTTGGTAATGCTTTTGGTGAAGTAGCGATCCTGAAAAACCTGAAAGCCCGGACCAGCATTGGTGTGGAGTACAACAACTTCAACAGGTCTGAATTCTTCATTAGAAATATCGAAGCATCTGAACCAAGGAATACCAACTCTTTGAACGTGTTTAACAACTTTGATAACTCATGGACTTGGTTCAATACCTTGAACTACAATACAACCATCAAAGAAGATCACGACATCAATGTTTTGGCAGGTACAGAAGCCGTTGCTACCTATTCATTTGGTTTTAGCGCCAGCCGAAGCAATTTCGCTTTCAATGACCTCGA
>RFVQ01000371.1 GCA_009922495.1 Chitinophagia bacterium | reverse complement strand
GAAGAAAGCTTGTAGGATTCCTGTCCCTTTTGCAGGCTTACTTTTTCACCATCATAAACAGCCTTCAAAAAATGGGTGAGTCCTGCTGGCTTCTGGTGATCATGTGACAGAACTGCCTTCTTGGATGAAAGGCTCAAGGGTTGATGCATCATCTTTCCGATCGCGGGCAGAACATATTCATAAAAGCAGGTCAGCACCGACGCGGGATTCCCCGGTAAACCAAATACCGCTTTGTTTTCTTTCCTGCCAAACAGAATGGGCTTGCCGGGCTTCTGTCGGATCTTATGAAAGACGGGCATCACGCCACAGGCTTCAAAAGCCTGCATCGTAAAATCATAGTCACCCACACTCACACCACCGGTCATCAGCACCAGATCGGCATCCTCCAGGGCTTTTGCGAGCAAGACCTGCAATTGATCAGGATCATCCCCTGCTTGCAACAAAGCAATCTGATGGATTTGACATTGTTCCAGACAGGCACGAAGGGTGTATGAGTTGGAATCGTATACCTGACCATATCCCAAGGGCTGTCCCAACGCTTGTAATTCATTACCAGTAACAAAGATGGAAACCCTTGGACGAGGAAAGACCTTCACGGTATCAATGCCCATGCCCGCCAGAAAGCCGATGGACGCGGGCTGTAGCCGATCTCCTTTGGATAGGGCATGCGCGCCTCTTTGGATCTCTGAGCCAATGGGTCTTACATTGTCGCCTTTTTGTAAGGGCGTTTCCGGCAAATGCAACACCCCATTTTCGACCTTTGCTTTTTCCTGCACCAGCACGGTATCTGCTCCATTGGGGACAGCCGCTCCAGTAAAGATCCTTATCGCTTTTCCGGGCATCAATGTGAACTGTTGCTGATTGCCTGCCGCCATCTCACCCTCCAAATCATAAGTTGATCTTCCTTCTTCCAAAGCAAAAGCATAGCCATCCATGCTGGATTGCGGATAGGCCGGAACATCATAGGGTGAGAGGATGTCTTCCGCAAGGGTTAATCCCGCTGCTTCCTGAAGAGACAATGCAACGGGATGCAATGGCATAACATGCTCATTGATAAAATGCATTGCTTCGCTTACACTGATCATTGTTTTCATGTTAACCCTTTTCGCTTATCCTCCGATCGTGATCATGCTCCTGTTTTCCAATTGTGAAGCTTCAATCTTTTCCAAGGATTCAACGGTGAATTGTCCGCCCAGTGCGGCTTTCTTGTCAAGTATGCTCTGATGGATCAAGGGCAGAATATCTTCTCCGTTTCTGAAGGCAGTCAACAGATC
>RFVQ01000038.1 GCA_009922495.1 Chitinophagia bacterium | reverse complement strand
CATTGAATCCCAGATTCGGCAAGCCTAGTTTACCAAAAATAAGTCCATAGTCCAAGACAATATTGGAAATGGTTTCAGCCAAGGTTCCCCATATCAATAACTTGCTTTGGTTGGTGCCTACCAGCAATGCGTTTCTCATTTGATACAAATAGAGAAAGGGTAGGCCCCAGATCCTGATATACAAAAATCCCATGCTTTGCTGGTAAAGTGCAGGATCCGTATGTGTTATAAAGATGTTGGGTGCGATGAGATAGGTAGTGGCAATGCCAACGGCGGCAATGCCCAGGGTGATGTAAACACTTTGCATGAACAGGGCGCCAATTTCTCCCTCCCTATCTTGTCCCCCTCTTCTGGAGATCAAACCTTGTAATCCATTGTTCAAGCCGAAGCCAATCGCAGAAAAAATAAGGTAATACACACCTGTTATACCCGCTGCCCCTATGTATCCGGGACCCAGTTTCGAGAGGAAAAAGCTATTGACGAGAAAGTTGAACTGCGGAACCAAAATCGCAAAACTGATGGGCAGCGACATTTGGAGTATTTGGCGATAGCTGATAGTCAATTTGAGGTCATGGGACATCCTGCAAAGCTAATCAGATTCCATTCTTTTCCATGTCAAAAGCATTAAATTTGCTTTATGGTAACCTCTTCCCTCAAGCCAACCTTTGCTTATGTTCCAACAGAAGGGGAAATTTCTATGGATCAGGGCCTGAAACTCTGTTTGGAATTGGGAGAGGAACATATGTCATATCTGGTCACCAATACTTCAGGGACGAAAATCATGCGTTTTGAATACTATTCCCTTCCAAAAGAGGAAAAGTTGGAAAGATTGAGCATGCTGCTAAAGCAGGCCCCTGCACTCACGCATCCCTTTGAAGATGTTATTCTCGTGAACAATACCAACCGGACTGTTTTGGTGCCTGAAAAATTTCACAAAGATCATTTGAATGATTCCCTTCTACAAATGATTCACGGTGATTTAGCTGCCATGGCGGTTCACAAGGACAGTGTTCATGAGTGGGAAATCAATATTGTGCACGGATTGGAGGCTGCGTTGGATACATTATTGAAGGAAAGGTTTCCTCAGGCAAGATCGGTTCATTTCGCAACAACAGTGCTCCGGTCTGCCTTTAGAAACAGACATTGGGAAGAAAAGCAACATGTGAAATTATTCTTTTTTTCATCCTCGTTTTTTATCATGCTTTTCCATGGTGATCGGTTGCAAATTGCACAACATTTTCAATTTGAGACCACGGAAGACATCATCTATCATGTTTTGAATGTTGCTGATAAATTTCAAGTGGATGTCAACTCGGCTCTCTTTGAAACAAGTGGCTTGTTGGATGAATCATCCCCCATTTGGTATGAGCTAAAAAGACATTTTTTAGAGATCAGTTTTCTGTCGCCTGATGTAGCTTTTGACGAAAACATGGAAATCCCCTCTCATTATTTCACCCCTTTCTTTTTGATTCCGGCATGCGTATAATCAGTGGAGAATTAGGCGGTCGCAGGTTCAATCCCCCTAATAACATGCCCTATACCCGTCCGACGACAGACATTGCCAAGGAAGGTTTGTTCAATGTAATCGAAAACAACCTGGATCTTTCCACAGCGAGATCTTTGGATCTTTTTGGAGGAACCGGGAGCATCAGTTATGAGTTGTATTCTCGGGGTGTAAGGGATCTTACCATCGTTGAAAAAGATGCTGAAATGTTCACCTTCATCAAAAAGACAGCAGAGCAATTTAGGATCGATTGCATCCAATTCATCAGGTCTGATGTATTCAAATTTTTGAAGGATTGTACAGAGAAATACGATTTTATATTTGCTGGCCCTCCATATGCGCTCGGTAATATTGAAGACTTGCCCAAATGGGTATTTCAAAAAGAATTGCTGCAACCGGAAGGTTGGTTTGTCTTGGAGCATACCCCCCGAAATGATTTCAGGGACCATTCTTTCTTTTATGCTGAAAGAAAATACGGCACAACCATTTTTACCATTTTTATCAATAGGGTAAATACTGCTGAAAACAATGACAAAAGCTGAAGCAAGAAAACTCCTGTTGGAAAAACGCAAAGCACTTACCCCAAAACAGGTAAACATATTCCAGGACCTTCTGTTGATCCGTTTTCAAGAACTGGAATTTCCTTATTTCAGCATGTTGCATACCTATCTTCCTATCTATGACCGAAATGAACCTGACCCCATCCCGCTGGTTGACTGGCTGCGGTTCAAGGATCCGGGCATGCAGGTGGCCTATCCAAAAATTAATCTGTCTGATTTTTCCATGCGGCATTATGTTGAAAAGGAGGATACCGTCTTTGTCATGAACCCGTTTGGTATTCCTGAGCCGGAACAGGCTTTGGAAATAGCCGCAACGGAAATCGATGCTGTATTGATCCCCTTGGTAGCCTTTGATCAAGAGGGAAACCGCGTTGGCTATGGAAAAGGCTTCTACGACAGATTTCTGGCTTCCTGCCAACCGGAGGCATTGAAAATTGGTATTTCATTCTTTCCGCCTGTAGATAAGATTGAGGACATCCATTTCTTCGATAAAAAACTGGACCTTTGCATTACACCAGACCTTGTCTATGCATTTTAAGAATATCTACCTCCGTTCTTTCCGTTTGTTTTTATTTCCCATAGCCTTGCTATACGGATGGGTGGTAGTGCTGAGAAACTGGTTGTATGACAAGCGAATTGTCAAGTCGGTCACTTTCAATTTACCCATCATTTCAGTTGGAAATCTCAGTGTAGGAGGAACCGGTAAATCTCCTTTGGTGGATTACCTGGTCACATTGTTGAAAAAAAACTATCCTGTTGCTACCCTCAGCAGAGGATATAAACGAAGAACATCAGGATATGTATTGGCTCAGGACAATACAGATGCCATTGAAATCGGAGACGAGCCCATGCAATTTCATTTACGGCACAGAGATGTGGCGGTAGCAGTTGGTGAAAAGAGAATTGAAGCCATCCCTCAATTGTTGTTCGATAGGCCGGAAACCAGGTTGGTCATCCTGGATGATGCTTTTCAGCACAGAGAGATCAATGCCGGAATGAATATTTTGCTTACGGAATATGCCAATTTATATACAAGAGATTTTTACCTGCCCACTGGAGACTTGAGGGATCAAATATCCAGTGCCAAAAGAGCACAGATCATCCTTGTGACCAAATGTCCCCCTGATCTGACAGAAGATCAACGATTTGCTGTTTTGAAAGAGATTGATCCCAAGCCGGGACAGTCCGTCTTTTTTACTTGTATCGAGTACAAGACTCCCTACCATATTGAAACGGGTGAAACAAAAAATCTTTCCCTCGCTGAAGAAGTGCTGCTGGTGTGTGGCATTGCCAATCCTGAACCACTCACCACCTATATCCATGAACATAGCAAGACTTATGAAGCCATATTTTACAGCGACCACCATATATTTAGCATTGATGATATCAGGGAGATCAGGAGAAGATACAACACCATCGATCACAATGAAAAAATCATCCTTACAACCGAAAAAGATGCTGTTAGGCTGATAAAATACAAAGATCATTTTAGTGATCTTCCCTTTTATGTAATTCCTATTACCGTTCATTTCCTTTTTGATCAACAAAAGGAATTTGATGGTCTGGTAAAATCATACCCCCGTGATTTCTATGCCAGGCAAGCGGAGGAAATAAGAAAAGAAAATGAACTGGAGGAGCCAGTAAGCTGAAAAAACAAGCATGGGACGAAAGAACAATCGAAAGAAGAGAAAGGAGTATAAGAGAGAATTGCCTCTATACAAAGGTGTTTTTGAAATAACAAGGTCAGGAATGGGATTTGTGGTGGTAAAAGACCTGGAGAAGGATATCATCATCAGGCCCAATGATTTCAACAGGGCTTTTCATGGAGATTTTGTCCGGGTAGAAGTAACCAAGGGTGATTTGAGAATTGGGCGTTTGCAGGGAAGGATTATACAAGTCATAGAAAGAAAGCAGAAGGAATTTGTTGGACAGATTGAAGTGAACCGTGATTTTGCCTTTTTCCTTCCCGCAACAGACAAGCCCTTGCCAGATTTCTTTGTTTCGCTGCATGATTTGAACGGAGCAAAAGATGGTCAAAAGGTAATAGCCCGTATTGTTAGTTGGGAAGAAGGGGATAAAAGACCCAAGGGAGAGGTTTTGGAAGTTATCACGGCTGATAAAGAGGGAGACCTTGCCATGAAAGAAATCCTGATCCAGCAGGGGTTTTCATTGCAGTTCCCGGAGGAAGTAGTGGAAGAGACACTGCGCATCCCCGAATTGATTCAACAGGAAGAATTGACGAGAAGGAGAGACATGCGAGAAACCCTCACCTTTACCATTGACCCGGAAGATGCCAAAGATTTCGACGATGCCATCAGTTTTGCAAAGATTGGGAAGGGATTATGGGAGGTGGGAGTGCACATTGCGGATGTCAGCCACTACATACAACAGGATTCTGCATTGGATATTGAAGCCTATCAGAGAGCAACATCGGTGTATCTGCCAGACAGGGTAGTGCCCATGCTGCCGGAGAGAATATCCAATGAACTTTGTTCCCTTCGACCCCATGAGGACAAACTCACCTATGCCTGTGTTTTTCAAATCTCAGAAAATGGCGAAATAAAAGATCGATGGATCGGAAGGACGGTAATTCATTCCAATCATCGCTTCACCTATGAAGACGTACAATCTATTATTGAAACAGGTACCGGTTTGTACGATAAGGAGATATTGTCTCTTCACCAGCTTGCCAAAAACTTCCGTGAAAAAAGGATGAAGGCAGGCGCGATCAATTTTTCATCACAGGAAGTTCGGTTCAAACTGGATGAAAAAGGCTCACCCATTGGAATTGTGATCAAAGAAAGCAAGGAGTCTCATCAGCTCATAGAAGAGTTCATGCTTTTGGCCAATCGCACAGTTGCAGAAAAGGTTTCCAAGGTGATGGTGGGCGGCAAACCAATCCCTTTTCCCTATCGGATACACGACCAACCAGATGAAGAAAAATTAATCCCCTTTGTTGAATTTGCCCGTAAATATGGGTATCATTTTGAAACCAAAACACCAGAGGCCATTGCCCGATCTTTCAATGAAATGTTGGTCAAAGTCAAAGGATTTCCTGAACAAAGGGTGTTGGAACAAATGGGTATCCGTACCATGGCCAAAGCAGTGTATACAACCAAAAACATTGGCCACTATGGACTGGGATTTGAACATTATTGTCATTTCACTTCTCCGATCAGACGATACCCCGATGTGTTGGTGCACAGGGTGCTTACAGCGGTTTTGAAAGGTGATCCCAAGCCAGATAAAAAATTGGAACAACAATGCATTCATTCCAGTGAAAGAGAGAGGGCAGCCATGGAGTCTGAAAGGGCAGCCAATAAATACAAGCAGGTTGAGTACATGAAACAATTTCTGGGGGAAGAATTTCAGGCAGTTGTATCAGGGGTTGCCAGTTTTGGGTTTTGGGCGGAAACGATCGATCACAAGTGTGAGGGATTGGTAAGTTGCACATCCTTGCTGGATTACGATGATTTTGTCTATCATGAAGATGATTATTCATTGGTTGGCAGAAGAAGCCATCGTGCTTTCAGGATTGGGGATTCCGTCAAAATAAAGGTGATTGCAGCCAATCTTACAAAGCGTCAGCTTGATTATGAATGGATCTTGGATGTTCAGGATGCAGAATTGACAACAAAACGCAAGAAAAAATAAACCCTCATTGTATCATTTGTTATCTTCGGCTTGATTACCAATAAAGCATGACGGGACTAGAAAAATTACAGAAGGATTTTGAATCCTATTTCCAGCACAGGCATTTCCCAACAGCACCTGCCAGTTTATACAATCCATTGGAGGAATTTTTATCCAATTCCGGGAAGAGGATACGTCCTGTACTCTGTTTGTTGGGCAATTCACTATATGGAGAGATAGATGAGCATGCATTTCATCTTGCTGCTGCCATAGAGCTGTTTCACAATTTTACCCTTGTTCATGATGATATCATGGACAAAGCTCCCCTCAGAAGGGGTAAACCAACGGTTCATGCCATACATGGTGAACCAACCGCCTTATTAGGAGGTGATGTTATGATGGTCGTGGCCTACGATTATATCATGCGTGTTCCTTCTCAACACTTGAAAAAGGTACTGTACCTGTTTAACAAAACTGCCAAAGAAGTTTGTGAAGGGCAACAGCTTGACATGGACTTCGAGAAAATGCAAAATGTCAGTTTGGATGAATACATGCACATGATCACCCTTAAAACTTCGGTTTTGTTGGCTTGCAGCCTTCAATTGGGTGCCATTCTTGCCAATGCCAGTGAGGATGACCAACACCATTTGTATGAGTTTGGAAAAAACCTGGGAATAGCTTTCCAAATACAGGATGATTACCTCGATGCTTTTGGAGATCCTGCAAAATTTGGTAAACAGGTTGGGGGAGATATTCAGAGCAATAAGAAAACATTCCTGATGATACATGCGCTGGAAACAGCCAACGCTGATCAGAAAAAAGAATTGTTGCAGCTGATTGCAGACAATCCTGGTGACAAAGTTGAACGTGTATTGAATATTTTCAAGAGTTGCAAAATAGATACCTGGTCCAATCAACTCAAGGAAGATTATCTTGACAGATCTCTCCAGCATTTGGAAAAGATCAATATCCCTTCACAACAAAAAACATCCTTGATTGAATTGGCTTATTACCTGATCAATCGTGACAAATAAATTTTAATACGTGGCCAATATTTTCAGAAAGAAAACCCTGCAGGATATTTCGAATGAGATTTCATTGCATGATTCAGCTCAGGAGGGTGCCGGCTTGAAAAAAGTATTGAATGTAAAAGATCTAACCCTGATGGGGGTGGCGGCAGTAATCGGCGGTGGCATATTTACAACCATTGGTTCTGCGGCATACAATGGAGGTCCTGGCGTAATTTTTTTATTTGTCATTACAGCCATAACCTGTGGCTTTTGTGCGCTCTGTTATGCTGAATTTGCGGCAAGGATTCCCACTGCAGGAAGTGCCTATACCTACTCATATGTCAGTTTTGGTGAAGTGGTAGCCTGGATCATTGGCTGGGCCCTCATCTTGGAATATGCCATCGGTAATATTGTGGTGGCTATTTCCTGGAGTGCCTATTTCAACAATATTCTGTCGGCAATGGGCTTGCATTTGCCGAATTGGCTGACTGTAGGCTTTCAGACAGCATTGATGAAATACAACGAAGCTTTGCAATCAGGTTTGCCGGTAAACGAGTTGGTATATACACAGGCCCCCAGGATCTTGGGCATACCTATTATCATCAATTTACCGGCCTTTGTTATTGTTGTCTTGGTTTCAATACTTGCCTACATTGGTATCAGGGAAAGCAAGAAAACAGCCAATGCAATGGTAATGGTAAAAATTGCAGTTCTTTTGTTGGTAGCAGGTGTGGGTATTTGGTATATTTTTTCGAATGATACTGCTTCCAATTGGTCTCCATTCCTTCCCAATGGCATGTCTGGTGTTTTGAAGGGAGTCTCAGCCGTATTTTTTGCCTACATTGGTTTTGATGCAGTTTCAACAACAGCTGAGGAATGCGCGAACCCACAGCGCGATATGCCCAAGGGGATGATTTATTCATTGATCATTTGTACTGTTATCTACATTGTCACTGCCTTGGTTATAACGGGTATGGTCAATTATGCTGAATTTGAAAATGTTGCGGATCCATTGGCTTTTGTTTTTGAGAAAATCAACATGCAGAAATTTGGCTTTTTCATCTCTCTCAGTGCTGTTCTCGCCGCTACCAGTGTATTGTTGGTATTTCAGATTGGCCAGCCCAGGATATGGATGGCCATGAGTCGTGATGGCCTGCTTCCATCAAGGTTCTCAAAAGTTAGCCCAACTTTTAAAACTCCCGGATTTTCAACTTTTCTGGCAGGTGCCTTGGTGGCAGGACTGGTATTGGTCATCGATGACAAGTTGATGACAGATCTTACCAGTATTGGAACCTTGTTTGCCTTTGTATTGGTCAGTGGCGGCGTATTGTTGTTGCCAAAGTTGGAGAAACAAAAAGGAAGGTTTTCCATTCCATACATCAATGCACAATTTATTTTTCTGATCATCTATTCGGTGACAATCTTTTTCTTCCGAAATAGAATTTCCAATGCCATTTCTAATTTTGGCAATGATGGATACCAGGAGATTCTATTTCTTATTTTCATCCTATTAACGGGTATATTGACGGTTCAGACTTTTCGTAAAAAATATTCTTTGATTCCAGTATTGGGCGTTGCATCCTGTTTGTACCTCATGGTGGAAATCCCTGCCAAAAGCTGGGTGGTTTTCTTTGGTTGGATGACACTTGGATTGATTATCTATTTTTCTTACGGAAAGCAGCATAGCAGACTCAACAAATGAAATTTCAGGAAGGGGATAAGGTAGTTGTAAAAGCCACCGGTGAACGAGGGGAAGTGGTGGAGTGGATCAACAAAAAAATGTTGACCATTGATGTGGATGGGATAAGGTTTCCCGTTTATGCAGACCAGATTGATTTTCCATATTTTGATGCCTTCAACACGCCCGCTGCTGCAACAAAAAAGAAAAACTTGACCTTGTCCGCACTCAAACCCGAGAAAACGGTAAAGAAAATCATAGAACGGGATGGAGTATGGCTATCGTTTTTCCCGGTATTGGACAAAGATGTTTTTGATGATGACATCATCTCTCATTATAAGATTCACCTATTGAATCATACAGATGATGATATGTTGGTTGAATTGTCTTTTTATTATGGGATAACGAAGCAAATGGACCTTAAGCATAGCATTCGTGCTTTGGAGGATCTTTATCTTTTTGACCTGCCTTTTGACAACCTCAACGATCAGCCCAAAATTGATTTCAATTTTAGTCTGTTGACAGCAGATAAAAAAAGAGTTCCTCACTTTGAAGTAATCTTCAAGCCGAAACCGAAACAAATATTCAAATGGTCTGAAGAAGTATTGTTGAATCAAAAAGCTTCCTTCCTCGTCAATCTTTTTGAAACCTATCCAATCAAAGCGTTTGAAGCTCCCGTTGATGATATGGATAAATTAAGAGCAGCAGGTTTTAAAATATATCCTGCCGATAAGATCAAAAGAAATCTACCAGCGCCAAGAACTTTGATTGATCTTCATGCCGAAAAGCTCATCGATCATCCCGATCGGTTAGATGCTTCACAAATCTTTGATCTTCAAACAAAAGCATTTGATAAATTTTTAGAAGAAGCCTGTGCGCATGGATTGAAACAACTGATTGTCATCCATGGAGTAGGAACGGGTAAGCTGAAAGACGAGATCCACGAAATCCTACGTCACCGCAAGGATGTTAGTTCCTTTGTAAACAGACTGCATCCTCAATTTGGGTATGGTGCCACTGAAATTTTCCTGAACTGACTGGTGTCAAAATGAGTAACTTTGTTTTCCGCAGTAAGCTATCGCGTTGGGAAACCAACGAGGAAAGTCCGGACAGCAAAGGGCAGCGCACCGGTGAACAGCCGGGTCTTGAGCAATCAGGAACAGAAAGTGCCACAGAAAATAACCGTCTGCCTCTGGTGGATAAGGGTGAAAACGTGAGGTAAGAGCTCACGACAGCAAAAAGTGATTTTTGTTGGGGGTAAACCTTGCGTGCTGAAATGCCACATAGGTCATGGCAACCCATGGTTGGAAGGCGGCCCGCCTTCTCTCGCTGAGGCCATGATGGGTAGGCAGCTTGATTCCCAAGGGTAACTTTGGGAACAGATAAATGATAGCCTAGAACAGAATCCGGCTTATGACCTGCGGAAATTAAAAAGGCCCTTCGTGAGAAGAGCCTTTTTTTATGGTTTTTTGACTGATCAGATCAAATCGAGTGCTTTTGTGAAAGTGGTAACAACCGGAACGACCATCAGCGAAACAAGTGATGGAACATAGAAATATACCCCTACGGAAGCCGCCAAGGATAGAAAGAAAAGGATCCAGTAAGTATTTTTTTGGCTTTTGGTCATAAAATTGAATTTATTGGCAAATATACGATCCCTTTTAACCTGCACAAAATCAGATCTTTCGATTAATTTAATGTGTAAACTTTACACTATTTTCAATAAAAATGATTATTTTGGTTCCTCTTGAATGATGCTGCCAATGAAGATTGAATTCTTTTTGCGTTTTTCTACTGTACCCGGACAAAAATTGTTGATCTCGGGAAATATTGCTGAATTAGGGGGTACCCAAGGAATTCAACAGGCAATTGCTATGGAATACCACGACCACGATCATTGGAAGTACACGTTGGTCCTTTCCAAGGAGACATTTCAGGCCCACAAAGAAATTTCTTATACGTATCATTTTGTTGATCAGAACGGTGCTGCAGTGGATGATTGGAGCAAGGGTAGGAATTTATCCTTAAAGGATGATAAGCACGATTTAGCTGTTCTCGACACATGGATCGACATGGGGGATGTTGAAAATATTTATCATACAGCTCCCTTCTATCATATTTTCGACAAAGTACAATCTACCCATAAAAAAAACTACCCACAAAAAGGAAAGATCCAATTTTTGGTCGATTCCCCGCTCATGCCACCACATCATTTGCTCGCCATTACAGGCAATACTGATGCATTGGGTAATTGGAACCGGGATGGTCATTTGCTGATGAAGCAAAATGGCAGTCAGTGGTTCATTGAAGTCGATTCCACACTGATTACTGGTGAGCTTGAATACAAATACATTTTATTGGATGAAAAAAAGGAATTGGTAAAATATGAGCACGGAGAAAACAGACATTTAAAATTTCCTTTTTTGGAAACCCCGGAAATGATCCTGGTTTCAGATGGTCGAACAAGGTTTGACTTTCATTTCAGGGGAACAGGGGTTGCAATACCGGTATTCAGTTTAAGGACTAAAAAGGGGCTTGGTGTGGGTGAATTTACCGATATCCATGCATTGGTAGATTGGGCAGAATCTTCCGGAATCAAAATGATCCAATTGTTGCCTGTCAATGATACTACTTCCACCCATTCAAAATTGGATTCATATCCGTACGCAGCCATTTCGGCCTACGCACTTCATCCACTTTACGGATCAATAGAGGAAATTGCTGGCAAAAAACACCTATCAGTCATCAAAGAAATCCTGGCTTCAAAACCTGCATTAAATGCGCTTGAGGGAGTGGACTATGAAGCAGTCATGGAACTGAAATGGGAGGCGTACAGTCTTTTGTATGATGCAATGAGTGAAGATAGTTTTGAAGAAAAAGAGTACAGTGCATTCTTTGCCCAAAACAAACACTGGTTGGTACCATATGCTGCTTATAGTTACTTGAGAGATAAGTTTGGTACACCCGATGCTGGTAAGTGGGGCAAGTATTCTCATTTCAATGAACAATTGATCAAGGAGCTCTGTGAGCCAGGCACAAAATATTTTGATGCCATTGCTTTGCATTTCTTCATACAATATCATTTGCATCGCCAGCTAAAGGCTGCCCATGATTATGCCAATAAAAAGGGACTTATTTTAAAAGGTGATATCGCCATTGGCGTGCACCGGCATGGTGCTGATACCTGGACACAACCTGAGTTGTATCATCTGGACAAACAAGCCGGTGCACCCCCTGATGATTTTGCCATAAAGGGACAAAACTGGGGTTTTCCCACTTACAATTGGGAAACCATGAAAGCAGATGGGTTTGGTTGGTGGAAAAGCAGATTTGAGCAGATGTCGCATTATTTTGATGCATTCAGGATTGATCATATTCTTGGATTTTTTAGAATCTGGTCTATCCCGGATCATGCAACCGATGGTATCATGGGTAGATTTGTTCCAGCCATTCCTGTTTACAGAGATGAGTTTGAAAGAAGAGGCATTTTCATAGATGAACACAGGTTCTGTCAGCCCTATATAAATGATCAGGTTTTATGGGAATTGGCGAATGGTGTTGAAGACCAAGCAAAGCATTTTTTACATCATTTTGGGGATGGAACCTATCGATTCAAAGAAGCCTTTGATACACAAAAGAAAATAGAGGCCTATTTCTGTCAACTTGATCAAGATGACACTAACTGCCGTCTTAAAGATATCCTACTGAGTTTGCATTCCAATGTCATTCTTTGGAAAGATGATAGCAAAGAACAGGCTTTTCATTTTAGGTTCAATATCTCACATACACTTTCCTTCATGCATTTGGATCAAACGGTTCAGCGTGATTTGTTGGAATTGTACAATGACTATTACTTCCATCGCCAGGAGCATATATGGAGGAAAGAGGCGATGGAAAAACTTCCATCACTCAAGTATTGCACAGATATGCTCATTTGTGGAGAGGACCTGGGTTTGGTGCCTGCTTGTGTTCCTGAGGTTATGTCAAAACTCGGTTTTCTGAGTATGGAAGTTCAACGCATGCCCAAAAAATCCAATGTTGCATTTTTTGACCCTGCAAGCGCACCTTATCTTTCTGTAGTCACGCCTTCGACACATGACATGAGTACGATTCGCGAATGGTGGTTGGAGAATCCAGCATATACGCAGCGATTTTACAATGAACAACTATGGCAACCAGGATCGGCTCCTCAACATGCCAGTTCACAGGTTGTCAATGCCATCGTTCTGCAACACTTGGCATCACCGGCCATGTGGTCTGTTTTTCAATTGCAGGACTTGATGGCCATGAGCGAGGAATTGCGTACCGAAAAACCCTGCAGTGAGCGAATCAATGTCCCCGGAGATGCTAAACATTATTGGAGATACAGGATCCCCGTTTATCTAGAAGACCTTATGGAACATGACGATTTCAATGAACAATTGAAGTATTTTATATCCTCAAACGGAAGATAATGTTTCAGGTTAACTTTTGGCAAAAGGCCTTGGCGTTTGAATATCCTTTTACCATTTCCAAAGGAACCAAGACCCATCAGCCAACTTTTATTGTAGAATTGATCTTTAGAGGGATCAAAGGATATGGCGAGGCCCCTGCGATTACCTATTACAATGTTTCAACAGAAAAAATGGCAGATGATCTTACGGCCAAAATAAAATTTGTTGAATCCTATAACCTTACTGACCCAAAGCGATTTTGGCATTTTCTGCATCATCTCTTCCCTGACAATCCCTTTTTGGTTTGTGCATTGGATATGGCAGGTTGGGATATTTTTGGCAAATTAAATCGAAAGCCGCTTTTCGCTCTTTGGGGATTGGATCCTTTAAAGGCGCCCCAAACCGATTATACCATTGGTATCGATGAAACGCATGCAATGCTAAAAAAGATCAAAGAACATCCTGCACCCATTTACAAGATAAAAGTGGGAAGTGATAGTGATCTTGATAAATTAAAATTGATAAGGGAACATTCATCTTCGATCATTCGTATTGATGCCAATGCCGGTTGGACACTCGATCAAGCATTGGGGTATTTGCCTGAATTAGAGAAGTTGAAGATTGAATTGATCGAACAGCCACTGGCCAAAGAGGATTGGGATGGGCACCTTGCCTTAAAAAATGCAACTGCTATTCCGATCATCGCAGATGAATCTTGTATAGGGGAGAAGGATGTTGAAAAATGTTCCGAATTTTTTGATGGAATCAATATCAAACTTACGAAATGCAGTGGCATCACTCCTGCCCTAGAAATGATCAAGAAAGCAAGAAAACTCAATATGAAAATCATGTTGGGATGCATGAATGAAACCAGCATCGGAACAGCAGCGCTTGCTCATATGGCACCTTTGGTTGATTATTTGGACGCAGATGGTCCTTTGTTGCTCAAAGAGGATCTTGCTGACCGTTTGCATTATCCAAATTTTCAATTGATTCCGGGATCCAACCCAGGTCTATCCATCACGAACATAAGTCTGGGTTAGAGCCTGTAGCCCAAACCTGCTCCGATCATCCTGGGATTTCCCAAATGTGCAGCCCCAAAATCATAGGCATAGTCTATGTACTTGCTACCGGTGAGATTCCTTCCCCATACAGATAAATCAAAATGGGAGGTTCTGTAAGAAATTCTCATGTTCAGCAAACCATATGCTTTTTGTTCAATGTTATTGGCAAAATCAAAATATTGCTTGCCGAAATGATTGAATTCCAAGCGGAAAGAAAGCTCGTTGTTTTTGATGGCTTTTTGGTATTGGGCTGCAATGAAATTGGTTGTAGCAGGCGTAAATACCTGTTTTTTTCCTTTTAAATCAATGGTAGCACCATTGCTTACGGACTGTAAAGATGAATAGGAGGCATCCGTATATCCACCGGCATATTGCAACGTAAAACCTTTTATTGGCTTTGCCGTAAATTCAACTTCAAGACCCTTGGATTGCAGTTTTCCTCCATTCTTGATGACCGTTACTGCATCAGGGAGCACCAGGAAAGGAGTTTGAATATCGTTAACCATGTTGTAAAACAGGGATATGCCATATCTCCAATTTTTGTTTTCATTTTCTCCTTTGATTCCTGCTTCCAGCAAGTTGGCATACTCTGGTTTGAATGGATTCAATGGCAACTGTGAAGGGTCAGAACTGATCCCAGTCAAGCCGCCACTTCTAAATCCTCGGCTATAACTGATATAACTGGTATGTCTGCTGTCTGGATTGTATTGTAAGCCGATCCTGGGGGATAGGGCTGCATAGGATGTTTTGCCGCTAGTATCCGGACTGATAACAAAGG
>RFVQ01000370.1 GCA_009922495.1 Chitinophagia bacterium | reverse complement strand
TTTTGACAAATACGGCATGGATAACGTACTCGCAGACGTTGGTAACATGAAGATCCAGAGAGAAGAAGCTAAAGGTAACAAATTAGAGGAAGACATCTAATGTTGTTATCTATCGTTGTTTTTGTCTTAACCATCATTAAACTGTCACTTAAGTGACACTGGAGTACTTATGAAAGTCATCATGGAATACACATTGCCAGAGGAATCCTTCCTGCTCAAATGTGCCGAGGAAGCGGTGAGCAACAGAATGCTCCTAGAATCGATTAAAAGCACCCTAGGATCGCATGAAAACTATGGGGTAGGGGCTGAGATAGCCCTACAGGAAATAAAAGCTCAAATGAGGGGTTTTAAGTGACCACAACAGCCCAAGGATGGCGCAAGCGACAGATCGCTAATGCTATCGAGGCGAATACTCAAGGAATTGATATGCTCCATGAAACCACCTCAGAATTCGTCAGGCACATCGCCTGTGAGCACTGCGGATCCTCTGATGCGAACGCCCTCTACAGCGATGGCCACACCTACTGCTTTTCCTGCGGGGTGATAGAATCTGAATCCTCGCATGAGGATCGAGAACGATGGAAAGAAGAAATTAACCGAGCAAATGCTATGAAAACAGAAGGCGAAGTTAAACCGATTCCTGACCGAGGGATCACCAGGGACACCTGCGAGCATTACAAGGTCACTCAGACAGTCCAGAAGCATATCTATCCATATGCTGATGAGACTGGTGCTTATGTGGCCTCCAAGGTGCGTACAGTGGCTAATAAGACCTTCTCGGTGGAGGGACATTGGGGAAAGACTACCCTGTTCGGTCAATCCCTGTTCCACAAGGGAGGAAAGTACGTCACGCTGGTGGAGGGTGAACTGGATGCACTAGCGGCCTTCCAGATGCTGGGCAGCAAATGGCCTGTGGTATCGATCAAGAATGGTGCTCAGAGTGCCTTGAAGGACTGTAAGGCTAACTTTGAATGGCTGGATTCTTTCGAGTCTGTGGTGATCTGCTTTGATGCTGATGAGCCTGGGAAGAAAGCAGCAGAGGAGGTAGCAGAACTGTTCGGTGTTAAGGCCAAGATTGTTAAACATATTCAAAACTGTAAGGATGCCTGTGATTATCTTAAATCTGGTGAAACGAAGTCTTTTGTCGATTCTTGGTGGAAGGCTGAGACGTATGTCCCTGACGGAATTGTTGCTGCCTCGTCACTCTGGGATGAAGTAAGCAAGCCAGAGCAACCTGCGGAAGCTCTCTATCCCTTCAAGGGGCTGAACTCTCTGCTGTATGGGTTCCG
>RFVQ01000369.1 GCA_009922495.1 Chitinophagia bacterium | reverse complement strand
ATTGCGATGGCATCTGCCCAATGATGTCCTTTTGTTCCAGGAATATTTGCTGGGAAGCGTAATACAATCGTGGGAAGGTTCCAAGAAATATCTGCAATATCGTCTGAACCTCCGCCCCATGAAAAAGGAACGGATCCTTTGATGGTATCTACTTCTTTTCTCAATCCATCAATTGGTTTTCCGCTGTTATCTTTTTTTGGTGCTTCTACTAATTTTTGCACTGCTCTGGCCATTGCCTGGTCTTTATCATCCCAAACAGGCATTCCAACTTTTTTAATATTTGCATACATCGCCTCTGCCAAAGGTTTATTGAAATGACCTGGCCATGCAGTTCCAAGAATCTGATGGGAAACCGTTGTGCCACTCATCATTGCTGCGCCTTCTGCAATTTTTGTACCTGCATCGTAGTTTGCTTTGATGTCTTCGTAGGTTCTTTCACGGAAATAATACCATACACTCGCTTTTGAAGGAACGACGTTTGGTTGATCACCACCATCAACTACCACATAGTGGGATCGATTGGTTGGTTTCAAATGTTCTCTTTTATAGTTCCATCCAACGTTCATCAACTCAACACCGTCGAGCGCACTTTTCCCTCTCCACGGAGCACCTGCAGCATGTGCAGCATCTCCATCAAAATCATACCGTACACTCACCAATCCATTGCCACCATTGTCTCCATAATCGCAGGTGAAATCTCCACTCACATGCGTGAAGATGCATGCATCGATATTTTTAAAATACCCATCGCGTATATACCAAGCCTTTGTTCCCACTAATTCTTCTGCAACACCGGGCCAAATGACAATTGTTCCAGGTATTTTTTCTTTTTGCATCATTTCCTTCATGGCAATCGCTGCATAAATAATAACAGCTTGACCCGAATTGTGTCCTTCGCCATGGCCGGGTGCACCTTCTACAATCGGTGCCTTGTAAGCAACTCCTGGTTTTTGTGAAGCCTTTGGTATACAATCTATATCACTGCCCAATGCAATCACAGGAGAACCTGATCCCCATTTCGCCATCCAGGCAGTGGGTACTCCGGAAATACCTTTCTCAACGGTAAATCCATTTTTTTCTAGAACAGATGTGATGAAATTGGATGTTTCCCATTCTTGAAAGCCCAATTCACTGAAACTAAAAATCTGATCTACCATCACTTGCTAAAGTTAGTGCGCCTGCAGTAAGACCAATGGCAAGTGGATTGCCCGCTGTTGCAAAACCAACAGCAGCGGTTACACCAACGGTAATTGTCGGCATAACAAAAGCGGCGGTGAGTGCTGCGCCCA
>RFVQ01000368.1 GCA_009922495.1 Chitinophagia bacterium | reverse complement strand
AATTCCTGGAAATAAAAATTTAAAACTAACTCTTACGCAATATATTCAATCTAAAGAATTTAAAGAGCAGAAAACTGCTGATAAATATGTTTCTTTTACTGTGGGTTTAGATTTTTAATTATTCAAAAAAACGTTTTAGGCCAGTATAAATCGAAATTAAAGTTGTAGCTAAAGAAACATATTTAATTGATTTTTGTAATAAGTCTTGCAAAGCTTCTGGGCTTAATTTTTTATTTACAATAAGATTAATTATCGCTTTTAGCATTGGATTAATATCAATCTTATGTTTGCTCCTTTTAAAAAATGAGATAGTTCCAAGCAACATTCCTGTTAAAAAACTAAACGTTATACTTAAAGAATACTCAATAAATTCCTTCCACTCGACCATACTTTGAGGCATGACAGGAGTCTTGTCTACAAAACTTGTAATAGCACTCATTCCTATTACTGTTATAAAAGCTAACAATAACGATCCTAAAAACCAAGGAAGTACTGGATTTTTCTTTTTTTGAAAAAGAAAAAAAGCAAATGGCATTGGAATTAGAATTGAGGCTAATCTTAGATAAATTAATTTTAAATCATAAACTACAACAATAACTGCATGCGCTACTAAAAGTATTAATAATGGCAATAATAAAAATTTAGAAATCTTAAAAAATATTCCAATAATTCCATCTGCCTCTAATTCTTTTTTATATAAAAGCTCTTCTTCCAGCTCACTAATGCGACTTTCTAGAATCTCTCTGTCAGAAACGTTGCTTAACTTTTCCTCTAAATCTGAAACTTTTTGAATTAAGGGTTTAAAAAGATATAAATCTTTTGTACAAACTTTGCAGACATAAGCATCTGAATCAATATCACTTAAACAATAAGGACACTTCATTATTATTTAATTGCAACTAATGTAACAACCAGACTAGACTCTCTTCCATCAACATCTTTTACATTAATTTTAACTGAATGCTCTCCAGATGGAACATTTGCTTTTGGAAAATCGATTCCATTTTCTGATATTCCAGGTTTTAATCTATCTGTCAGGTCTATGTAAGGAAATTTTAAATAAGTAACTTTAACAGAATTAGGATCTATTTTGATGCCTCCTCTGGGTTCAAATGCGATCTTCAAATCAAAAGGAGTTTTTATCTCGGCCTTTACTTCTGCAATATTTACATCGGGTGATATAACTTTAATGCCTGGACCTCTGGAAATTCCTCTAGTTTTAAGTTCTCCTTTTGCATTGGGAAGTTGGGCTTCTTTTGGTGTAATTAATTCTTTAATAACTGTTTTAA
>RFVQ01000367.1 GCA_009922495.1 Chitinophagia bacterium | reverse complement strand
CTTGAAATCATCAACACAAACTTTCTCTCAGGAATTCCTTTAATCAGGAAAAATCCAACATTGTTGGTGAGGGTCTTGATGGTATCTTTCCCACCCGCGATGTAAACACCTATGGTTGCCCTTGAAATTGGGTTCCCCAGGGTATCCACCAGTCTTCCGTTCACCTGAAATCCTTCTTGTGAAAAAGCCCCTAAACTTGTTAACAAAACAATAAACAGTGCGTAAAATCCTCTTTTCATACTAGTAAATTCGGGAATTGGATGACAAAGGTAATGCTTTGCCTTCGGTGACCCCCTCCTTTCAGGATAAATGAACTAAATTTGACCCCCTAGAAAGAACCGAAGGTTATGTTTACATTCTTATCGAAGATTTTGGGCGGAAGCAAGTCGGAAAAAGACGTCAAACTCATCTATCCGATCGTAGAAAAAATCAATGGGCATTTTTCATCATACACATCCCTGACCAATGACCAACTTAGGTCAAAAACCAATGAATTCAGGGCTAGGATCAAGGCATATCTAAAGGATATTGATCAGTCCATCCATGACCTCAACCAACAGGCAGAAAATTTGCCTGCTGAAGACATCCTTGGCAAAGACAATATTTACAAGGAAGTGGATGAATTGAAGAAAAAGAGAGATGCGCAGATCGAAGAAATTTTACATGAAATACTGCCCGAAGCATTTGCAGTTGTGAAAGAAGCAGGACGCAGATTCAAAGAGAATGACGAATTGGTTTCATCCGCAACAGATCTGGACCGTGATTTAAGTGTGAAAAAAGATTATGTTACCATCCAAGGAAATGAATCTGTTTTCAAAACAAGTTGGATGGCTGCTGGAAGCATGGTGAATTGGAACATGGTTCATTATGACGTTCAATTGATTGGTGGTACTGTGTTACATCAGGGAAAAATCTCCGAGATGGCAACCGGCGAGGGAAAGACATTGGTATCTACACTTCCCGCTTATTTGAATGCGCTTGCAGGAGAAGGTGTTCACATTGTAACCGTGAATGATTACCTAGCAAAACGCGACTCTGAATGGAATGGAACCTTGTTTGAATGGCTGGGACTCACCGTTGATTGTATTGACAAGCATCAACCACACTCAGATGCAAGAAGAAAAGCATATCAGGCAGATATCACATACGGCACGAACAATGAATTCGGTTTCGATTATCTGAGAGATAATATGGTACACTCTCCTGATGAGATGGTACAGAGAAAACATCATTTTGCCATGGTGGATGAAGTGGATAGTGTATTAATTGATGATGCTAGAACTCCATTGA
>RFVQ01000366.1 GCA_009922495.1 Chitinophagia bacterium | reverse complement strand
AGCATGATGAGTCCCGTCATAGAAACCAATACCATGAGCACCGCTGACGCATCGATCAGCCATCCCCAGGTTTTTCCGGAATCCCTTCCTTTGTGGAGATCATTGAGAACACCCCAAATGCCTGTTTTGGTCTCGGAGACTTCATAACTGCCATCTTCCCGGTTGACAAAGGCGTCAGCCGTATACCCCGGACCATTAAAGGAAATGGTGCACTGGTTTTCATCGATGCTGAATTCTCCCACGGCTCCCTTGATACCATGGGTGTTGCGCAAAAATTCTACAATATTCAGTTTGGCAATTCTGGCAGTGTCTTTCACCGATACCCATTGTAGGTTCAGTTTGCCATTCATGCTGGTCGTTTTTTGCTGATCCGCAAACCACTCTGTATGGTTGAGCGTGATACCGGTAACGGCAAAGAAGAGCAAAATCATAAAGCTGAACATGGAAAGATAGATGTGCAGCCATCTGGACCAGTTGGAAGTATTTCGTTTGAAACGATTCATGTGAATGGTTGGGGTATGGGCTAATTTAGTTTTTTATATTCAACGGACGCGCTGCTGACTTCAATGTTCCCAGGAATCTCAAAGTGCTCAGGCTTTTTCTTGCAATTGATTTCCTGTTTCATGATCTGGTAGGTGCCATGCTCTCTGGCAGCTTCAATGAAAATGGTGTAGGTGCCTTCGTTTACATATTTGCCTTTGTCATCCTTGCCATCCCATTTCAGGGTATAGCTTCCTGCCGGTCTGGTGGCACTGCTGATGGCTGACATGTCTTGAGCACCTCCATTGTAGTTGTTATTGTTTTTTCTGTACCATTCTTTCAGGTCAGGCAACCAGCGGGGTTTGTTGTACCAAAGGGCCAGTGTTCTCACTGTATTCTTCTTGGCATCTTCCACCCACACGGCTACAAAGGGTCTTCTGAATCGTCCCTCAAATTTGGCCAACTCCAATTGGATGGCCACTTCAAAGTTTTTGTCCCAATCCTTGTCCTTTGCCTTTTTCTCATCGATTTTGGGAGTGCTCTTGGTGTCATTTTTCTCAAGTAATTTTTTCCATCCCTTGCTTTCTATTGATTGTCCATCTGCCAGCACCATTTTGAATTCAGCTCCAGCAGCTTCTGCCAATTGCATGGACTCAACTGGATCCAGCACATTGAATGCAGTAGCCAATGCTCCTGCGTCAGTAGCATTGGGGGCCACCACGGTTGCACTTTTTACTTTTTCTACCGGGAGTCCGGTTCTGGGATCCAGGATATGTGAATACCATTTCCCATTGATGGAAAATCCTCTTT
>RFVQ01000365.1 GCA_009922495.1 Chitinophagia bacterium | reverse complement strand
CTACCGGGATCATGGTCTTACCGGATCTGCGCTGCGTAAGCTTAACAATGAAAACCCACAGACAGCTTTTATTGAGCTCTTCAATACAGACCCCAACAAACTGAACCACAACGAAGTCAAGGGTCATCTTTCCTATGCCTGGAAAAAAGGTTCCATCAGCCTTGGCAAAGATCATCTGCTGGTGGGCTATGGTGAGTCCGGCAAGATCATCCTCTCTGATCGGGCGCCTTCCTTTCCTTATCTGCGCCTCGAATACCAGCCCTTGAAATGGTTGTTCTTCAACTATTCACATGCCTGGCTGAATTCCAATATCGTAGATTCGTCACGAAGCTATCGCACCGGTACATCTGGTGTCATTGGGGATATTCGCATTCGTTATGTGCCCAAGTTCCTCGCCCATCACTCGATCAGCTTTTTCCCGATCAAGGGTCTGTCCCTGACGTTGGGTGAATCCATGGTCTACAGCGACAAACTGGATATCGGTTTTCTGATCCCGGTGATGTTCTTCAAACCCTATGACAACAACCGCAGCAACTATCGCATCAATGCAGGCTCCAATGCCCAGTTTTTCTTGCAGGCCAGCGCCAGGAACCTGATCAAGAACACCCATTTTTATGGGAATGTATTTGTGGATGAAATCAGGATGACCAAAATCTTCAACGCCACTCAATCGAGGAACCAATTGGGAATCCTGCTAGGGGGCAATGTGACTGATCTCTTTTTGCCCTACCTGACCATCGGAGCTGAATATACCAGGGTCAATCCCTTTGTGTACAAGAACCTGCTACCCGCGCAAACCTATGACCAATACAACCATTCCCTGGGGGATTGGATGGGCAACAACTTCGACCGACTTTCCTTTATTGCCAAATACACTCCCTTGCCCAAACTGAAACTGGAATTGCTCTGGCAGAAGATCCGCAAAGGAGGCGCTGGAACCTTGCTCCAGCAATATGAAGCACAGCCTCAACCTGATTTCTTGTTCGACTTCCAACGCAACAGAAAAGACTTGATCCTGAAGGCCCAATATGAGTGGTTGAACAACCTTTACCTATTCGGTCGGTTCATGAAAACCAATATCAATCCAGTTGGGTCCGCCGCTGTCGTTAACCAACAATTTACCCTTGGGATGAGTTATGGACTTTGACTCAATGCAACAGAAAGTTTCTATCTCGGGTATGTCTTTTTTGCAAGAAAAGGTTTCTATCACGGGTATTCCTTTTTATGCCGGCACGTTGGAAGCGCTGGTTGATCATCTCATCGATTTGGCCCAGTCTGAAAAAAGCAACCG
>RFVQ01000364.1 GCA_009922495.1 Chitinophagia bacterium | reverse complement strand
ATCCCAAGGCATTCAGTTGAGCAACCATTTGTTTGTTGATCAATCCTGCATACACCATTGTAACAATCTTTAATGTTTCCGCATCGGTAATTCTTCTTCCATCCACCATGTGTTGTTGAATGGAAAGGTCTTGCGCAAGTTTTGTTGCAAGTTTACCACCACCATGCACTAGAATTTTCTTTCCTTGAATTTTTGCAAATTCAGTGAGAAAACTTTTCAGCTTTTGATCGTCATCAATGATATTGCCACCAACTTTTATAATGTATAGTGGATCCATATTTTTTGTTTTATGATTTGAGCATCGAGGCTATTACTGCTTGTGCAGCCCAAACCCTGTTTGTTGCTTGTTGTGTTACCAGGCTGTTTGGCCCATCGAGTATTTCATCGGATAGTTCTACATTTCGTCGGACAGGAAGGCAATGCATCACCTTTGCCTGATTGGTTAGTGCCAATTTTTTATTCGTGAGCATCCATTCGCCTTCATATGCAGGCATGGTGCCATATTGTTCATATGAACTCCAGTTTTTTATGTAGACAAAATCTGCGTCTTTGAGAGCTTCTTCTTGCTGGTGCACAATGGTTGCTCCATTGGTAAATTGTTTTTCCAATGCATATCCCTCAGGATGAGTGATGACAAAATCGGCTTCACCCCAAGCGTTTACCCATTGTGAGAAACTGTTGGCTACACATTGAGGCAAGGGCTTTACATGAGGTGCCCAGCTCAAAACTATTTTTGGTTTTCTTTTTAAACCTGTTGTTTGAATTGTTTCATTGATGGTAATCAGATCCGTTAAACTTTGCAGGGGGTGTAAGGTGGCGCTTTCCAAGCTGATCACTGGGATACCTGCATATTTAATAAACTGGTGCATGATATGTTCACTATAATCTGCTTCCCGATCTTTCAATCCAGGAAATGTTCTCACTGCAAGCAAGTCAAAATAATTTCCCATGATGGGGGCAGCATCTTTTACATGTTCAACAGTAGTGCCGTTCATGATTGCTCCATCTGCAAATTCCAATGCCCATCCTTCGTTGCCCACATTAAACACCACGGTTTCCATTCCCAATTGTTGTGCTGCAATTTGGGTGCTCAATCTTGTTCGCATGCTTGGGTTCATGAACAAGCAGCCCAACTTTTTATGCTTTCCCAAGTTTTCATCTTTCCATGGGGCGGATTTGTATGTCAGCGCATCCTGAATAATGGCAGGAATATCTTGTACATCGTGGGCAGATAGAAATTGTTTCATGATCAGTTAGTCTTGGTATTGTTCGATGGCCAGCTTTAAGTGCTGAATAAAATATGCTGCATCCTCCATGCTG
>RFVQ01000363.1 GCA_009922495.1 Chitinophagia bacterium | reverse complement strand
ATTCTGTTGTTGATGTGCAATTTTTTGTAAACATTGTATACATGTTTACGAACGGTTTCGGTGGATATGTTCATATCCTGTCCAATTTCCTTGTACAATCGACCTTTTACCAATGCCTCCAGTATTTCATATTCTCTTTGAGAGAGCGTCTCGAGCAGGTTTTCCCTGGACTCCTCTTTTTTTCTGAAACTGGAAACAACCTTTGCCGCTATCTGACCACTCATGGGAGCACCGCCTTCATACAATTCCCTTACTGCGGCCATTAATTCAGAAGGCTTTGATTTTTTTAGGATATATCCGCTGGCTCCTGCAGACAATGCATCAAAGATCTTTTCATCATCTTCATAAACCGTGCACATCATAAACCGTACTTCAGGAAACTGATTTTTTAAAATAGAAACAGCTTCAATTCCTGACATTCCGCCCATGTTGATGTCCATCAATACCACATCTGGAATTTCGGAAGGCATCCGTTCAACTGCTTCTTCTGCAGATGAATAAGAACTTTTCAATTCATAGCCCTCGGTCGCCGTGATGATTTGTTCAAGTGCCATCCGGATGAATTGATTGTCCTCAACAAGGCTGATTTCAATCTTTTCTAACTTGTCTTCCATAGGACTATAAAGGTACGTAGACAATAAACTTGGTGTCGAAAAAATCTTGCTTAAAAATAGTTTTTATATCAAAAATCTGTGGCCGGAGTCCAGCATCAAAAACCTCTTGGGTAAGATCGCCCCCTTTCAGGCAAATCAATCCATTTTTAGCATCTTCCAACTTTCTTTCATTTCTGAGCAATGGTTTGCTCCATTTCCATAATTCTTTCAGAGGAGCAACTGCCCTTGACACAGCAAAATCAAATTTTCGATGCTTGATGTCTTCTGCTCTTGTATGCTGTATGGTGAGATTGGACAAGCCCAGTTCATTGGCAACAGCGTCCACAACCTTTAATTTTTTGGCAATCGAATCAACCAAATGAAACTTCACCTCGGGAAAAAAAATGGCCAGTGGCACACCGGGAAAGCCACCTCCTGTTCCTAGGTCTATTACTTCAAGTCCCGGAGGAAAATCAAATTGTGCTGCAATGGCCAGTGAATGCAAAACATGTCGTTCATACAAGGATTCAATGTCTTTGCGGGAAATTACATTGATCTTTTGGTTCCATTCTGTATACAAGGGCCCCAAAGCGGTAAGCTGTTGCTTTTGCAAATCACTGAAACCGTCAAAATAAGAATAGATCAATTCCACTGGGCCTTGGGCTTTTTCCATATGGCAGACATGAACATCAAATAATAAAAGAACATCCATATGTCCCATAAAATG
>RFVQ01000362.1 GCA_009922495.1 Chitinophagia bacterium | reverse complement strand
ATTCAATATCTTCCTGATTTACTTCATTGAAGCCCGCACGAAGAAGTCCGTCTACAATAACCAATGGAGAGCCGGATCCATTGTAGTTGGTACCACCCCTGAGCACGATATTGGGAACTGCTCCGGGTCTGCCAGAAGTCTGTTGAACCCTTAGGCCAGGAATCGTTCCAGCCAGTGCTGAAGCGGGGTTGGATCGAACGCCTGACTGTATGACACGGTTGTCCAATTTGCTCACGGAACCGGTAATCTTTGATTTCTTCTGTGTTCCATATCCAATGACCACTACCTCATCTAGATCGCTTTCATTCGCCGCAAGATAGATAACAAGGTCAGATTGCTTTCCAACTTTGATTTCCTGTGAAACAAATCCTGTGTAACTGACCTGAAGCACATCGCCTGCAGTTGCCTTGATCGAAAATTTTCCGGAAGCATCTGTCTGTGTTCCGGCTGTTTTTCCTTTGAGCGCAACGGAAACTCCCTGAAGCGGTGCATTTTGTGAGGCCGATAAAATACGACCCTGAATTTGACTGTCTTGTGCAGCAGCCTGAATCACATGCAGACTTCCCAATAAGAAAATGGAAAGCCTGAAGATGAGTTTTTTCATGTTGAACAGTTTTTTTGTATTATGTATGACATAATAAAAATACACTTATTTTTGTATCCTCAAAATTTTTTAAAGGGGAAACGTTAAAACTGAACAAGAAAGTTATTGTTTAATTTTGCGCTCCCCGTCGCAGAATCACCTGACATGCCTACATCTCTATTCAAAACGATCGAAACCAGCAGCCTTGTTGATAAGGTGGAAGAAAGTATTGTCGGGCTTCTTCAACAGCAGAAATTGAAGGTAGGAGATTCGATCCCGACAGAATTGGAATTGACTCAAACATTGGGGGTCAGTCGCACTGTTATCAGGGAAGCCCTGATGAGGCTGAGGATGATGGGATTGTTGGAGTCTAAAAAGAAAAAAGGGTCCATCATTACCAGTCCTGATATTTTTGGCAACCTCGCCAAAAGCATGAACCCCCATATCCTTGATCAGGACACACTGAAAGAGATCTTCGAAATCCGTCTTGTGCTAGAAGTGGGAATGGCCGAGTTCATCTTTCACAGGGTGACCAAGCAGGATATCATTGAACTCAGAAAAATTGTTGAAAATGAACCCGGCTCAACAGAGGAATATCTGTTTGACAGCAAACACGAAATTGAATTTCATGGCAAACTCTATGATATTACCGGCAATGCCACATTGAAAAAATTCCAGAAACTACTATTGCCTGTATTTGAATATGTTCACCGATCAGGCTTACTGAAAAAACAAACC
>RFVQ01000361.1 GCA_009922495.1 Chitinophagia bacterium | reverse complement strand
CAAGCCGCGCAGCGCACCCGTCGTCAACGCACTCACCGCCTGCGTGCCCAATGCCTGCAGGCTATCCGTGCTCAGTGCACTCAGCTGCGCAGACCTCAGCCCCGCCGCCTCGTCCGACCCCAGTGTCGCCACCTGCTCCGTCGTCAGCGCCGTCAACTGCTCCGTCGTCAGCGCACCCACTTGTGTGCTGCTCAGGGCTTGCGCTCTCTCTTCATCCAGGCCTTCCAGCGCTCCAGCACTCAGCGCCGACACCGCCGTCGTGCTCAGCTGCGCCACGTTGTCTGTACTCAACGCACCCACTTGCTCCGACGTCAGGCCTCGTGCCTGCAACGACCCCAGTGCCCTGGCCTGACCCGTCGTCAGCGCCGCCACCTGGTCCGTCGTCAACGATCCAAACTGTGTCGAGCTCAGCGCATTCACCTGCGCCGTCCCCAGCGCAGCCACCGCCTCCGTCGTCAGCGCCGCTACCGCCGCCGTACCCAGCAACGACATCACGCCCGTGCTCAGCGCCCTCGCACCCACCGACGTCAAATTAGCCGTCTGATCTTCCGTCAGACCCGCCGCCTGTGCCGTCGTCAGCGCAGCCACCTGCGCCGTCAACAGCGCCGACACCTGCTCGCTCGCCAGACCCACCAACGAGCCCGAACTCAACGCAGCCACCGCAGCCGTCCCCAACTGCACCAGATCCGCCGTCTCCAGCGCACCCAACTGCTCCGACGTCAGGCCTCGTGCCTGCGCCGCACCCAATGCCCTGGCCTGACCCGTCGTCAGCGCCACCACTTGCTCCGTCGTCAACGATCCAAACTGCGTCGAGCTCAAGCCCCTGAGCGCATCCGTGCTCACCGCACCCAACGCGTCCGTGCTCAGTGCCTGCAGGCTCGTCGTGCTCAGCGCACTCAGCTGAGTCGCCTTCAGCCCCGCACCCTCATCCGAGCCCAACCCAGCCAGCTGATCCGTCGTCAGCGACTGAATCTGCTGCGTCGTCAACGATCCCACTTGCGTGGACGTCAGTCCACCCAACTGGCCATCATCCAGCCCCGCCAGTGCCGCCGTCCCCAAAGACGCCACCACCGTCGTGCTCAAACTGCCCAGATCCTGCGACTCCAGCGAATCCACCTGCGCAGAACTCAATCCACTCACTTGCGCCGTCACCAGGCTCGCCGCCTGGCCCGTCGTCAATGACTGCAACTGATCCGTCGTCAACGATCCAAACTGCGCCGCGCTCAAGCCGCGCAGCGCACCCGTCGTCAACGCACTCACCGCCTGCGTGCCCAATGCCTGCAGGCTATCCGTGCTCAGTGCACTCAGCTGCGCAGACCTCAG
>RFVQ01000037.1 GCA_009922495.1 Chitinophagia bacterium | reverse complement strand
CCACTTCCATCATGGCAGCAAGATCACTCTGCTGCTGGAAATCACCGGGATCAACATCCACCAACTTAAACAGTTCTTCAGTATTGACGAGGTTGAAATTACCGGCAAGGGCCAAGTTTCTGGCAGGTATGATATCCCGCTTGATAAAAGGGTGACAGAATTCAACATTGTTCTTGCCCTGGGTACCATAACGCAGATGGCCCAGCAACAATTCTCCCATGAAATTCAGGTGTCCTTTCATCAGACCGGGATGCTTTCTGATCTCCGGTTGAAATTTTTCCAGTTCATTAATCTCCTTACCCACCTGACTGAAAAGATCGGCAATCGCCTGTGTGGCATTGCTTCTCAGCCGGTGCATGAAGGGGTATCCGGGTTCAGCGTTGAGCTTAACAGCGGCAATGCCTGCCCCGTCTTGTCCACGGTTGTGCTGCTTCTCCATGAGGAGATACAGTTTGTTCAGGCCATACAATGCCGTACCCTTCTTTTGCTGGTAATAGGAAAAAGGCTTCAAGAGCCGGATGAATGCCAGACCGCATTCGTGTTTGATGGCATCACTCATAAAGCGGGATGAGAGGAGCTAAATTACAGCTAATATGGGAGAAAGCAGAAAATAAAAAACCTACTTGGTCACATAATTCGGGAACTGCTTTTTGAGTTCCTCACATTGCTGGAAATCGGGATCTACCATCACATAATAGGTGGGAAGTTTGGATTGAAACCATTTTTCAATGGTTTTGTCACGCTTTTCCGCCAATGCTCTTTGGGAAATGCGATCGTAATCATCCCTCATGTTTTCCCTATGCGGTTCCGTGCGTTTTTGGAGATAAACGAGGCGAACGGCTTGCTTGTCCTGCTCATCCTTGTAGACCATCGGCTGAGAAAACTCTCCGATTTTCAATTTATCTAGATAGGGAACAAGGTTCTTGTCCAGTTCGTCAATCGTTACAAAATTACCGCCCTGTCCCGAGATGATACCGGCCGTGAATTTGCTGTTCTGGTCATCACTGAATTTATCAACCGCCTCACCAAACTGCAAGGTACCTGCAATCAGTTTGGAGCGTATGCTGTCGAGCTTGCTTTTGGCCGCTTCAACATCTTCATCCTGCAATTGGGGGATGCGAAGGATATGCCTGATCACGGCATCATCTCCATTGCGGCTGACCATCTGAATAATATGATAGCCGAATTTTGATTTGGTCACCGGTGAAACCTGTCCTTCTTTCAACCGGAACGCTGCATTCTTGAAATCCGGATCCCAGTCCTTCTGGTTTTTATTGATCTCATAACGACCCCCATTCTGCTTGCTTCCGGGGTCTTCAGAATACAACCTGGCAAGGGTTTCAAAAGACTTCAATCCTGCTTCCACCTGCCTGCGGTAATCAGCCAGTTCATCCTGCGCAAATTTTTCCAATTCCCTGCCCGCCTTGGGATGGAGCACAATCTGTCCGATCACCAATTCTGTCTCGTAGAAGGGAAGGCTGTCCTTGGGGATCTTGTTGTAATATTCCCGCACTTCGTTGGGGGTTATCTTCACATATTCTACAATCTTCTCACGCATGGCCTTGGCCAGCTTTCCATCTCTGATGCTTTTTCTAAAATCCTCTTTGATCTGATAGGTCGTTCTACCGGCGATCTGTTCCAACGCTTCCTTTCCACCATATTGCATGATGAAGCTGCGAATCCTTTGATCCAATTCGGCTTCCACTTCTTCATCGGTAACAGGAAGAGAATCTTTTTCAGCCTGGAGGATCAGGGCTTTGTCCTGCATCATTTTCTCCAGCAACATGCAATCGATGCCTGGAGGCACTTCATTGCCCTGACGCTTCATGTCATCGATGTAGTTGGTGATATCGCTCTTGAGCACGATTTTATCTCCAACAATGGCAATGATCTTATCCGCCAAAAGCTTTGCCTGCTGGGCTTTGGAGCCGAGCGACAGGAAAGCACAAAACAAGAAAATCAAAATCCTTTTCATACGTTTTATCCAACCCTCAAATTAAAGCCTATTAGGTTAAGGTTATCTTAAAGTCGTTTCTGTTATCGGTTGTAGGTTGCCAGGTCGATTACAAAGTACGCTTCACTTCTGTCTCTTCAAATGCTTCGATCACGTCACCCACCCGAATATCGTTGTAATTCCTGACGGTGAGTCCACATTCCATGCCCGCACTGACTTCCTTGGCGTCATCCTTGTAACGCTTCAGGCTGCCCAGCTCTGCACTTTGTCCCTCTCCTTTTGGATATTCCACGATACCATCGCGAATGACCCTGATCTTGTTGTTGCGACTGATCTTTCCGTCCAGTACATAACAACCGGCAACAGTGGCTTTGTCAAACTTGTACACTTCCCTGATCTCCACATTGGCCACGATCTTCTCTTCCACCTTGGGTTCCAACAGGCCTTCCATGGCACTCTTGATCTCTTCGATCGCATTGTAGATGATGGAGTAAAGTTTGATCTGAACACCTTCCTTCTCTGCGATCTTGTTCGCCTGCAAAGAAGGACGAACATTGAAGCCTACGATGATGGCATCAGAAGCCGTTGCCAGCAATACATCGCTCTCGGTGATTTGTCCCACAGCCTTGTGCACCACCTTGATGGCCACCTCTTCCGTAGAAAGTTTTTGCAGCGAGTCGCTCAACGCTTCTACCGAACCGTCCACGTCACCTTTGATGATGATGTTCAGCTCCTTGAAGTTTCCAAGAGCCAACCTTCTTCCGATCTCGTCGAGTGTAATATGTTTCTTCGTGCGGATGCCTTGCTCACGCATGATCTGCGCTCGCCTATTGGCCACATCCTTGGCTTCCGATTCGTCTTCGTACACCTTGAATTTCTCACCTGCCTGTGGAGCACCGTTCAATCCGAGAATCAGCACGGGTGATGCAGGAGGGATGGCATCCACTCTTTTGTTCCTTTCGTTCATCATGGCCTTGACCCTACCGTAGTATTGTCCACTTACCACCAGGTCTCCCTGGTGCAGGGTTCCGTTCTGAACGAGGATGGTAGCCACATAACCACGGCCCTTGTCCAATGTTGCCTCAATCACGGTACCACTGGCTTCCCTTTCAGGATTGGCTTTCAGTTCCAGCAATTCAGATTCCAACAATATCTTTTCAAGAAGCTTGTCTACATTCAATCCTGATTTAGCCGCGATCTCCTGGCTTTGGAATTTGCCTCCCCATTCTTCTACCAGAATGTTCATTTGCGACAATTGCTCATAAATCTTCTGGGGGTTGGCACCGTCCTTATCGATCTTGTTGATGGCGAAGATCATCGGAACACCTGCTGCCTGCGCATGGCTGATGGCCTCTTTCGTTTGGGGCATCACCGCGTCATCGGCAGCAACCACAATAACGGCAAGGTCCGTAACCTTGGCACCACGGGCACGCATGGCGGTAAAGGCTTCGTGACCAGGTGTATCCAAGAAGGTGATTGACTTACCACTGGGAAGGTCCACATGATAGGCACCAATGTGTTGGGTGATACCTCCGGCCTCACCGGCAACCACGTTTGCATTGCGGATATAGTCAAGCAGGGATGTCTTACCATGATCCACGTGACCCATGATGGTGACAATAGGAGCACGGGGAGAGAGGTCTTCAGCTGCATCTTCTTCCTCTTCTTCCTCCATCTCCATCTGCTTTTCCATGTCGATGAACTCCACTTCATATCCGAACTCAGCCGCTACCAGTTCAATGACTTCTGCATCCAGGCGCTGGTTGATGGAAACCATGATGCCCAGGCTCATACACTTGCCAATGATCTCTGCAAAGTTCACATCCAGCAGGCTGGCCAATTCACTCACGCTGATGAATTCAGTCAGTTGTATCTTGTTGTCTTCTCCTTCACCCTCAGCACCTGCTTCCATTTCTTCGCGTTTCAGACGGCGAAGTTTGGATTTGGTGATCTTGGCCTTGGAACCACCGCCACCGGAAAGCTTGGCCTGTGTTTCCTTGATCTTGTTCTGGATCTCTTTTTCGTCTATCTCTTTTACTTCCCCTTTTCGCACAGCACGCATACCGCTTCCGGATCGTTGACCGGCAGGACGCTGTTGCTGTGGTTGTCCTCCTTTTTGGATAGAGGGTTTCTGACGCTCGGGTTCTTTCTTCTCAATGGGGATGCGCTTGCGCTTCCTTTTTTCATCCGCAGCTCTTCCCCCTTCCGCTTCAGGCTTCAATTCTATTTTACCAATGATCTTAGGACCTTCCAGTTCCGGTGCTTCAATCTTCACCCGCTCAATCTCCGGTTCGGCAGGTTTAACAGGTTCTGTCTTCTCAGGTTCTGGAACAGGCGCCTGAACGGGTTCCTCTGCCACTGGCTTTTCCACCCCTTTCTTTGCTGCACCACGCTTGGGTCGGGTAGAGGCATCCAATGCATCAAGGTCAATCTTGTCAAGAATCTTCGGACCGGTAATCTCAGGTGCTTCGATCTTGACCTTCTCCACTTCTGTTTCTACCGGTTTCACTTCTTCAACAGGAGCAGGAGCGGGAACTGGTTCGGGTGCAGGGGCAGGCTCAGCCTTTTTCTTGGTATCCTTTTTGAATACGATTTCCTCTTCGTCCTTCTTTTTCTTGGCTTCTCCAACAGATCCTTTGGGGATCTCAATGGCGTCGCTCTTGGCTTTCGCTGCCTTGTCTGACGAGAATTCCTGCTGCAGGGAAAAATACATTTCCTCTGTCAGCTTGGATGTTGGTTTGAGATCATCCTTGCTGAATCCCTTGCTGACCAGGAAATCCACCAACGTATCTTTTCCGATGTTGAATTCCTTGGCCGCAGCCATTAACCTGGGTGTATTTGATTCTGACATTTATCCTCCTTAAGCTTTTGTGCTTGTTTCTTTTACTTTTTATTCATTTGATGCTTAATCCTTCTCGAATTCAGCTCTCAGGATATCCCTCACCTCATCAATGGTTTCCTTCTCAAGATCAGTTCTGCGCTCCAGCTCAGTTGCCGTAAGGTCAAGTACACTGCGGGCAGTATCACAACCGATGCGCTTGAGTTCTTCAATGATCCATCCTTCGATTTCATCGCTGAATTCATCCAGATCGATATCATACTCTGCCATCTCTCCTTCATTGTCGCGGTAAACGTCAATATCAAATCCGGTCAAATCTTCTGCCAGTTTGATGTTGACACCACGCTTACCAATCGCCAGGGAAACCTGGTCAGGTGATACATAGACTTCAGCACGCTTGCCTTCGTTATCGATGTTCATGCGGGTGATCTTGGCAGGTGTTAGGGAACGCTGGATCAACAACTGGATGTTGTTGGTGAAGTTGATGACATCTATGTTTTCGTTTTTCAACTCCCTCACGATGCCATGGATACGGCTGCCTTTCATGCCCACACAAGCTCCTACCGGATCAATCCTGTCGTCATAGCTCTCCACTGCCACTTTTGCACGCTCACCTGGCTCACGCACGATCTTCCTGATCACGATCAAACCGTCAAAGATTTCTGGTACTTCGATTTCCAGCAGTTTGGCCAGGAAGGAAGGATGGGTTCTGGAAAGGATGATAACGGGACTATTATTCTTCAGTTCCACTTTCTTGATGACAGAACGGATGCTTTCGCCTTTTTTGAAATAATCGGAAGGGATCTGCTCAGACTTGGGGAGGATCAGTTCATTGCCATCCTCATCAATCAGCAAAACTTCTTTCTTCCATACCTGATAGACTTCTGCATTGATGATGTCTCCTACGCGATCACCATACTTCTTCACCAGGGCATTTTTCTTCAGATCACCAATTCTACTGGCGAGGGTTTGTTTGGCAGCCAGGATGGCACGACGACCAAAGTCCATGATGTCCACTTCTTCGTAAAGTTCTTCCCCTACTTCAAAGTCGGGCTCTATTTTGATGGCTTCACTGTATTCGATCTCCATCAGGGGGTTTTCTACTTTCCCATCTTCCACGATCATGCGGTGACGGACAATCTCAAGGTCTCCTTTTTCGGTATTGACGATTACGTCGAAACTTTCATCCGATCCGTATTTCTTGCGCAACAGGGTTTTGAATACATCCTCAAGCACTTTCATGAGCGTGGGACGATCGATGTTCTCTGCTTCTTTGAAATCCTGGAACGATTCGATCAAGTTGATACTAGCCATAACTTATCCTTTTATTGTTCTTACTTTTTATGATGATTAAAATACGATCTTGACTGTGGCTGCTTGAATGTCTTCAAACAGCAGAAAATGCTTCAGCACTTCCATCTTTTTCCCTTTGCCTTTCTTCTCCTCTACTTCAATTCCTTTTTCATCCGCCTGAAGCAATACTCCTTCTATGTGTTTCCCTTCTTTGGTTTCCACTTCCAATGTCCGGCCAATGTTTTTAATATACTGTCTGACCAATTGAAGCGGTTCGTCAACCCCCGGCGAAGAAACTTCCAGGGCAAATTCACCATCCTTGCAGATACCCTCTTCAACAATCTGCTTGTAAAGTGCCCTGTTGAGCTGAACACATTTCTCAATGGTAACCCCTGCATCTCCGTCTACATATACATTGATATTGTTGATGGGACGAATATGGGTCCTCACCAGAAAGTACTGGGGATCAGGGGCCAACAAGGCCTCCACCAACTGCTCAATCCGATGTTTTTTTTCTTCTGTTGCCATGGTCATTGAAACAAAGAAGGGAACGAACCCGTTCCCTTCCTCTTTGCTATCCGGTGCAAATATACGATAGACCCCGGAATTGGCCAAATTGTTTGACAAGGCAGATCCACCCGGTTTTGAAGGGAGAATCACGACTGGGAATGACCAGGATCATATTTTTTTTTCATGAATACCCTACCTTCAATCCTGAACCTACCTTTCTGCCATGGCACAGGATAACCTGAACGATTTTTACACAGAAAACAGAAAACTGCTGACCGAATACCTGGATGTCAGGCTGCAGTTGCTGCGACTGGGCTCCATCCGAACCCTTTCCAGAACGCTGGCCATGCTGATCCTGCTTTCGGTCATCAGCCTCATGGCCCTGCTTTTTCTCGTTTTCCTGGTAATTGCCTTTTCCATCTACATGAGCGATGTGCTCGACAGCAACGTCTGGGGATTTGTTTGCGGAGGATTGGTATTCCTTTTTATCCTCCTGCTGACAATTGCCTTCAGAAAACCCTTATTTCTTAACCCCCTCATCCGTCTCTTTATCATCACATCTGCCCGGGAAGACGAAGAGGATGAAGAATTTTGATTTATGAGAAGGAGAATCCATAACATCCAAAGTCTTAACCGATCCATCTTTGAACTGAGAGAAAAAAGAAAGGATATCGAGGCAAAACTCGATGCCAACTTTTCCAATCTGAAGGGCAATTATTTTAACATGACCCTGAATACTATGTTCGGCAATCGAAAATCCCCCGGTCATTTTTGGGCGGACATTGTCAGTCGCGTCATGGAAAGCGAAAAACTGCAGCATGGCATAGGAGACCTGGTTACAAAAGCGGCCGATAAGATCGGAGAAGCACTCAGGGGCAAGGGCTAAAACCGGGAGAAAGGATTTTACAATAACTTTGCAGCCATGTTCAAGTATATATTGCTGGGCTTCACCCTCTATTTTGCCTATCGATTCCTTTTTGATTTTTTATTGCCCGTCATCCGCACAACAAGACAGGTAAAAAAGCAATTTGATGCGGTAAGAGAACAGCAGCAGGGATATCAGCAACCCTCACAAAACGCAAATACTTCCTCTACTGCTAACAAGGCGCCTGCGCCAAAGGCGGATGATTACATTGAGTTTGAGGAGATTCGTTGAGCCTTGTTATGGGGTGTTGCCGTGTATTTTCACAGAAGCACTCAGGTGAATACCAACTCCTTTTTCTTTTTTCATTGAATAAGATCCGCCATAGTGCTCACAGCGGTTGACAAGGTTCACCACCCTCAGGTTTTTAAGTGTTCTGTTAAGATCGAACTTGGGATCATTGAAAGAAACTTCCAGCAGTATATAATCCCTTTCCTGGGTAAGGATGATGCTGGCCTCTGTGGCATGAGAGTGGTTGGTGATTCGATAGACGATATCTTGGACCACCCTCAGCATGGTCAACTCTGATTCCCTTGGAAATCGCTTGCCTCCTAAAAATCCATTGATATCCAACTTGATTTTGATATTCTTGTCTTTTCCCGCGCGATTGATCTGGTCCTTCAGCAGGTCTGGCAGGGAAATATGGTCGAGTGAATTGGGGTTGATGAGGTTGCAGATCTTGTTCACCTCATCTACCGCACTATAAATGATGTATTTCACTTTCTTGGTGTATTCTCCCATTTCTTCGTTCACCATGGGGATCAATTCCAGCATCATGCGTGCAGCGGAAAGGATTTGGTTGACGTTGTTGTGTAATTCGCTTGCCACATAACCCCTGTCTGCCTCCATGTTGCGAATGATCGCATCTACCACTTCCTTTTTCCTGACATGCTCAATATCCTCCAGCTTTATCTTCAATTCCTTCATCTCGGTGATATCGGTATGTGTTCCGGCCACAACCAGGGGCTTGCCTTGGGCATCCATTTCCACCACTATACCCCTTTCCAATACCCAATGGACCTTTCCTTTCCTGTCCTTTATTTTGTACTCGATACAATGATGATCCTGGGTACCATTTTTATACTGCTGATAAGATTCCATCATCAAATGCTTGTCTTCAGGCAGGGTGCTATCCTGCCAAATGGCAGCTCCCTTTTTCTGATTTAGGTCTGCAGTTGGATAACCAATCACTTGATTGAAGTCTGTAGAGAAAAAAGTCTCCTCGGTTAACAAATTGTGGGTCCAGGCATAATCACCCAACCGGTGCATCAGGAGGCAAATCTCTTCAGGATTGCGCCATTTTTTTGGGGTTTTTTCATTTGAGGGTTCTGCTGTTTTTTTCTTAGTTGAAGTAGGTATTCCCATTGACACACAATATTGTGCCCCAAACTACCCTGTAAGCGTTAAGGAGATCAAGTAAGTAGGTGAATAAGTAGGTGAAATCTGATTTTTAGTAATTTATCCCCCCTAAATCAGGATCGAACCAAGATTGCCTGCTACTTCGAGGGCGGTTGCGGATGAAATACCCTCGTACATTATTTTCTTGGAACCTCTCTCCGTAAGCTGAAATTCCAAAGCAGAGAACATGCTTTCTTCTATCCGTCCATCCATCAAACCAAGGATGGGTGAAGCCAAAGCGGTGGCATGATCTCTTGTTGCCTTGCATTCAATGCGGAATCTTTTGTTCTCCATCACCAAGTGAACCTGGTGTAGATCGGCGTAACATTTCCGCAATCTTGTGCCGTTATAGGTTGTGAACTGAATGAGATCACCCTGCAACCAGAGTCCGCATATGAATCCAGTGAAAGAAGATCCCAGCCAGGGGATCTTGGCTATGGAAGATTTAAGGGATATGCCTTCCTCCTGAAAATGGTTAGACTGCATCCAGATATAACCGGATGGGAAAGACCTTCCCCAATCTTTTTCAATATAGCCTCTACCCCCATCCATGCTGATACGCTCCCCTTCCACCTCCAGCCATCCCTGGATGGCATGGTCCATGCTCACAATCCCATGATAACACTCCATAAAAGGGACAAAAGAAAAAGGGCCCATGATACCGGGCGAATAAAAGGGACTGGGCCAAGGTACATTTCCGGAGAATTGCATTTCCCCTTTTATCCCATCCAGATCCAGTTGAATTTTTTGGGAAGAAAAGAAAGAACCTGCCACCCTCACTTCAAAACTTTTTTCCGAAGGCATAAAGTCCTGGCAATCAAAACGATGGTACCGTGAAGTGTGTGTTTTGCCATCCAATACCTGCACGAAAGAATGGCCGTTGCCATTTGAATCAAAAGCGATGCCGGGTATAAAGGCATATGCCTTGTCTTTGTTGTGATTGAGCACTTTGAAATACCAACCTTCAAAGTAGTTCCGCTTTTTGCCCCATCCCTGAAAACGTTCAGGATGAAAGAAGGAAGAAAATTTTCTCAAGGTTGTCATGACTTTTCCAACACCTGAAGAGCATCCTCGTCTTTATACTCCAATATCAATGACTTAAGTTGTCTCTTGAGATCGGCGATCAATGCCTTTTTGGAGGGGTCGTCGATCAGGTTTTTCACTTCTAGGCGGTCGTTTTGGAGATCGAAGAGTTCCCAGGCATCATGGGGACCGTAAAACCGGATCAGTTTATAACGCTCGGTTCTGATACCAAAATGGGGGGCAACATGATGGGGTTGCGGGTATTCATAATAATGATAATACATGGCCTTGCGCCAATCCTTTACAGGGGAACCCGACAACAGGGGTGCAAAACTTTTGCCATGCATGTCGGCAGGCACCTTGATCCCTGCCAGATCAATCAGTGTTGGAGCGAAGTCGATGTTCACCAGCATGTTGTTAACCACCTTTCCAGGTGCCAGCTTGCCGGGATACCGCATGACAAAAGGGGTACGCAGACTTTCCTCATACATGAACCGCTTGTCGAACCATCCGTGTTCACCCATGTAAAAACCCTGATCTGAAGTGTAGATCACGATGGTGTTTTTCGCCATACCTGTTTTATCGAGATAATCCAGTATCCTGCCTATGTTGCGATCCATGGATCGGGCGGTAGCCAGATAATCCCTTAGGTATCGCTGGTATTTCCATTTGATCACCTCTTTTGGATCATGCTTGATCTTGTTGTATTCGGCTTCCGCCCTGTCAAAATAGGATTTGTAGGCTGCTTTCTCTTCCGCTGACATCCTGCCGAACATACCCTTCTTGCTGTAATCGACGCCAATCTTTAAATCATCATGCAGAAGCATGGTCTTGTCGATCGTCATGTCCTGCTCCAATGCTGCCCTTCTTCCCACATAATCATCGTTGAAATTGGCAGGATAAGGGAAAGTTTTGTTTTCAAATTCAGCGAGATCCTGCGGATCGGGCATCCAGTTCCGGTGGGTTGCTTTTTCTCCCACCACCATGAAAAAGGGTTTGTTTTTATCACGACCCTCCAACCACTCCAATGCAAAATCAGAGATCAAATTGGTGACATAGCCTTTGTAACGGGTGGTGTCTCCTTTCATGTTGATGAAGTCGGGCTGAAAATAATTCCCCTGATCAGGGAGTACCCTCCAAAAGTCAAAGCCGTTGGGCAGCGATTGCAAATGCCATTTTCCTATCCATGCAGTTTGATAGTTGTTTTCACCCAGGATTTTTTGAATCTGCTGCTGGTTCGGGTCAAAGAACCTTCGAGGTCCATTGTCGCGCAAACCATTGACATGGCTGTATTTGCCTGTGAGCAGTACGGCCCTGCTGGGTGCACAGATAGAATTGGTAACAAAAACATTTTTCATCAGCGCACCCTCTTTTGCAATACGATCGATGTTAGGCGTCTGCATTAGCTTGCTCCCATAAGCGCTGATGGTTTGCTCCGTATGATCATCAGAGAAGATCACGAGGATATTGGGACGTGCTGATTGAGCGAAGAGTGCATCGAAAGAGATCGTAGACAAAAGGAGACAATAGACTAACTTTTTCATGCAGCAATTAATAAGGGGAATGATATCGGCCAATTCTTTTTCTTGATCGGGGAAGGAACTTTTTATAAATGATGGACAACTCAACGGACTTATAGTTGGATGCTGCGCCTTTCATGGAACTGGCATTTACATCATAGGAAATACCCACTTGGAAGTTATCATAAATATAACCAACATAAGGAGAAACAGCATCGTTCCACCTGTAATAAACCCCTGCATTCAGCATCCTAACCCTGTCTTCAGCATAATCTGAGGGATTGAAGAGAAAACCAACGACTGCACCCAGTGAAGTGATAGATGCTCCATCCTGAATCAGGTGCAAGGCACTAAATGTAGCGCTGAGGTTATCGGAAAAGATGGTACCAAAATCAGCATGTGCCGTATACCTTGGCGCGATCTTGGGCGAGGGATTGTTCATCAAGGATCTTTTTGAACTCACGAACCGATACCCTGATAATCCAAGATTTAGAAATGAATAATCTGTATCATAAGTATAGAGAATACCTGCAGTAGCGGATGTATGAGAAGATGATCCAACGATTGCAGTTTCACCGGTGGGAAGAGCCTGGTCAAAACCTGTACTGGACAACTGTTGGTCAAAACTCAGTGCACCCATATCCAATCTCATGCTACCACTCACCAATCCCAAGGATGCAGACAGTCCATTGCCCTTTTCATCCAGGGGTTGATGATAAGAAGCGTTGAGTGATAAGAAATTGGTTTTGTACATGCCGTCCATCACTCTTTCTGCTAGAACCATTCCGCCCAAACCAAAATAACGCTGGTCATCAAAACTTTTGATTTTTCCGTCAATGGAAATTGTTTGGGTGGAATAAGGAGATACATTGCCGATCCACTGTCTCCTGACAATACTGGACACACGCCAATCTGCATCACTGCTTCCACACAGAGCAGGATTGATGGTAAGCGGTGAAGAAATAAACTGAGAAAAATTGGGTTCCTGTGCACGGGATACGGACACCAAAAGGATCAGCGAGAAGATACCTGCCAACTTCAAAATAATATGTTGTTTGCTCATTATCATGTTACCGTATCAATAATACACTTCCCGTTAATTGAATCTTTTCCCCTTTGAGGTTGATGCCCTCTGCAACCCAGAGATATGCATCCATCGGTTGTGCCTTGCCTTGACTCATGCCATCCCAACCGTTGGCTGTGGAGCGGGTTTCAAAAACCTGTTTGCCAAATTTGTTGAAGATCCTCAGATAACCAAAAGACTTCATCCCGGCAGTATATGGGAATAGCTTATCATTCACACCATCTCCATTAGGCGTGAAGGACTTGGGAACAAAAATCGATACGATGGCAGAATCAAAAACCAGCACTTTCAAAGTATCCACGGTAACGCAACCGGAAGGAGCTTTCATCTGTACAAAATAGGTTTGCGTTTTGTTATAGGAGAAAACCGGATTCTGTACATTGAAAAAGTTTAATCCCCAAGTTGGTTTCCAATCATAGTCATACCGCAAGCCCTCAAACTTTCTTGCCGTTAGCTGGATGGGGCGGAAAGAGTTGGTACTGATGGTCTCGAGTCTAACAGCACGAATCGGCTCTTCGATCATGATCAAACTATCCCGAGACACAGAATAAGAACAGGTTGGCACAATAGCAGAGAGGGTGATTTTTTTCAAGCCGGACTTTTTGAATGCGGCAATGGCATTGTATCCTGCAGCTGAATCCTCCCCATTGAAATTCCACTTCCAGCTTATATTGCGTATGTTGGATGTATCAGAGAAATTTAGAAATTGTTTTTTGACGTTGATACAATTAACCGAATCGTTGGTAAATGAAATACGGAAGTTTTTCAAGTCTGTCATGCGAATCGCATTCGTTGTCCAATTTCCGCAACCCACCGAATCGGTAATATAGGCTTTGTAAAGGCCTTCAAAACTGGCATTGTGGTTTACCGTGATGGCGTTGGTGATGACCGAATCATTTCTGTACCATTGATATGATTTTGCCAGCGGACTGATGAACAATGGCTGATATTGTCCGGTACATATCAGTGTGCCCGAGGGAGCATTGATGGAAGCAACTGGCAATGGATTCAGTTTCTGAATGATTTTTGCAATACCTGTCGTGGCAGAAACTGTGTCACTTGTACAAAAAGCATCACTCACGTTCACGATGGTAAACCGATAGACAGAGTCATTGGGCATGACCGGTCGAACAAGGATGGAATTGGATTTCGAAAATCCACCCACCTGTGTCACAAAACCATCCTTGTTATCAATATAATTTATCGACCAAGGTGCCGTACCGGTAAAGGAAAGAGAAAGTGTGTCGCTTGAATTGAGACAGAGAATGGGAGGACCACTGATCTTGACTTTTGGGGTAGGATTTACGGCAACCTGCAGTTGAAAGGGTTTTCCTATACAACCATTGGTACTGGTTTCGATCTGGTATCCTGCAAAGACGATGTTATTCCCACTGTTGGTAAGTTTTTGCCTTATGGGAGAAGTGAATGCGGTGTCATTGGAAGTATACCCCCCCAAGGAGAACGATGGATTTACTGCATTGAACTTCCACTTGTATATTGTATTGGGTGGAACACCCTTGGGTGAAAAAACAAAGGGTTTGCCATCACAGACAGATTCAGTTTGGTCACCAATTTGAGCAATAGGCTTTACCGTAACAAACACATTGAAAGGCTTGAGACTGCAAACTGGATTAGAAGGATTGATTGTATAGACAGCGATGGCATTGGAAGTGATTGAACTGCGCAAGGTGTCATATACCAATGTTTGGGGAGTGTTTTTAATGGTATAGGAATTAAGCGAGCCGGATGGCAATATCGAAGGTTCTGACCAGGTATACGTCGTTCTCATGGGCTCAAGATCAGGTGGCAAACTAAATTGTTCTCCACTGCAAATGGTTATTTTTTGATCGGGTACTTCAGGAGCGGGATTGATCAGGAAAGACAAAAACTGCGTACTATCCGTACAGCCATTGAAAGTTGTCCTGTACTGATATTTTATTTTTACCGGTGCTGTGGTTGTATTGACGGGAATTTCATCAATGAGATAGGTTCCCCTGGCTTGATCATTCTGCAAACCGGCAACAGTATCCCGCGTCCATGTGAAGATGGTGCCGGGCGTATTGCTGGCTGGAATGTAGCGGAAGGGTGTGCCGCTGCATATATCCGGCAAAGTCCTGGAACTGCTCAAAATAGGAACAGGATTCACCACAACATTCATTTTGAACGGATTTCCCAGACAACCGCCTGAAGCAGCACCCGGAATGATGGGAACCAGGTCGTATAAGGCAGTGGCAGGCAAATCAGTGAGGTTTTTGATGGACCCACTCACACGGTTGAGGGGAATAAGCGTGTTTGCTGTTCCTCCTACCAATCCATTTTCAAGCTTGGGGAGGTTCCATAGAAAAACTGCATTCACATCATTGGGTGG
>RFVQ01000360.1 GCA_009922495.1 Chitinophagia bacterium | reverse complement strand
GTGGCTTCGCCGAACCGCGAAACCGAGGCGATGATGGATGGTTCGGATGCGGTGGCAGATTGGCCGATCCTGAATGCTTTTGTCAACGTGGCTGGCGGCGCGAGTTGGGTGAGTTTGCACCATGGTGGTGGCGTGGGGATGGGTTACAGCATCCACAGCGGCATGGTGATTGTGGCGGATGGTACCGATGATGCAGAACAGCGTTTGCGTCGCGTGTTGCACAACGATCCAGGCATGGGGGTTGTACGTCACGCCGATGCCGGATATGAAATTGCAAAGGAAACGGCCAAGCAGCACGGACTGGATTTATACAGTCGTTTGCACGGCGAGTGATTTTGAAAAGTTATTGTTTTTTGGATTCCGCGATTTGAAGTTGATGTCCGGCTTTTTTTAGCTGGCTGTAGGCGGTGAATTCACAAACTACAGCAACCAGTGAACATATTATTCCAGGTAAAGGCGCATCGATATAATAGAGCAGTGTTCCCGCTGTAGCGCTGATAGAAGCCACTGTCAGCAATGTTCCCGCTTTCGTGAGGTGTCTTCCTGATGTCGCAATGGGGGTCTGATCTTTGTGCGGTAAGTTGATAGATATCAATGGACTTTTTGGTGATTGTTCTTTTGTTTTTGGAGATATGTTCTCGGATTCAACCTTATCGTTTTTTTCTGGATTGCTTTCATTTTGGGCTCTTGCTATTTGTGTTCCCAAAATTAGAAATAGGGTGAGAATTATGACTTTTTTCATGATGAAAGGAATATGATTGGGCAAATCAAAAGAAAATATTGCAAGATTCAAACAGCCAAAATTGTCTGTAAGTTTTTTTGAAGTTGCTCGGCTTGTGCGCTGGGCAATTCTCCCAATTTTTTGATGAGTCGTTGATTGTCGATGCTGCGAATTTGATCTACGATGACGTCGCTTGGCTCTGTGAGTCCGGTTGTGCTGGATTCGTTGAGTGGGATATGAACGCGGAGTAGGGTTGCGGGGGAAAGTTGGGTGGTGATCGGACAAACGATGGACGTTTGGAGAACACCTTCAATCAATGCGCTATGTATCACAACCACCGGTCGGGTTTTGCCCACTTCATGTCCTTTTTTGGGATTGAGGTTGGCGAGGTAGATTTCAAAGGGCTTAGTGATCATGATTCATGCTCGGTTACATCGTCTAGGGCATCAAAATCTTCTAAGGCTTCTTTGGAGCTGTTGTAAATGACCTTGGCTTCTGCTACTAGTTGCATGCGGGTTTGATTTTCAATGAGACTTTTGGTACGCTCTTCAAGGGTTTCGACGATGAATTTGTTGCGCGACAGCGCAAGGCCATCGGAAAGGCGATCTATCTCTGAAAGCAGGGGGCG
>RFVQ01000359.1 GCA_009922495.1 Chitinophagia bacterium | reverse complement strand
ACTTTTTGTGCGGATGGACAAACACGCAGCCAACGCTTTGCACATAGCAAAAGCTTTGGAGGGACATCCTGCATTGAGTTGGGTAAAGTATCCCTTTTTGCCTTCTCATCCCCGCTATGCCATTGCGCAGCAGCAAATGAGCAATGGGGGAGGCGTTCTTACTTTTGAATTGAAATCAGGACTCGAGGGCGGTAGAAAATTTTTGAACAGTCTTCAGTGGTTGTCGATGACCAACAACCTGGGAGACAGCAGAACGATCGCATCCCATCCGGCTAGTACCACTCATTCCAAATTGACAGAGCAGGAAAGGGCAGCAGTGGGCATCACACCTGGTCTGATTCGATTGTCTGTTGGACTGGAGCATCCTGATGATATCATTGAAGAAGTGCTTCAGGCATTGGGATAGTAAGCATATTATTTAGTTTAAACAATAAGCAATGATTACCATTGGAAATTTTTTCTTCAAGTATAGGAATCAACTTTTTATATTTCTGTATGCCTTGTTGCTAATTCCTTCTCCTGAATTATTTACATACGAAAGGTTCGGTAAGAATTATTGGGTGATATCACTGTGTTTGGGTTTTCTCATCACAACCTCAGGAATTGTTATCCGTGGTCTAACCATCGGACTTACTTTTATTGAACGAGGCGGTAAAGATTTGAAGATACATGCTGATGCATTGATTACCCGGGGATTGTTTACGCATTGTCGCAACCCATTGTATGTGGGCAACAATCTCATGTTATTGGGGCTGGGTATTTTCTCCAACTCACTGATTTATGTTTTGATTGTCGTGCCGGTCTTCCTTTTTATTTACCAGGCGATAGTATTGGCTGAAGAAAATTTTCTTACACAAAAGTTCGGAGAAAGCTACCGGGCCTATTGTGCCACTGTTAACAGGTGGATCCCTTCCCTTAAAGGCATCGGCGATACCTTTTCAACAATGAAATTCAATTGGGTAAGGTGGCTTTTTACCGAGTACAATACCCAAATCTTTTGGTTGGCGGGTGTCTTCTTAACCTTTGTATTTAAATATCCTCAACTTATTGGCGAAGGTTCAGACACCAGAAACAAATTGATTGTATTGGTCATCCCTATCTTAATTGCATATTATATTTTCCTCAGATGGTTGCGGAAGTCAGGCAAAGTAAAAATTGATTAAAACGAAAAAGTTCAGCATTTGCTGAACTTTTTCGTTTGTTGCCCGACCTGGATTCGAACCAAGACAAACAGAACCAAAATCTGTCGTACTACCATTATACTATCGGGCAGCCTCTAATGGGTTGCAAAAATAAGACAATTCATTTTCACCCCAAAAATTTTAACTGAGTTTGACAAGATAATGGTTC
>RFVQ01000358.1 GCA_009922495.1 Chitinophagia bacterium | reverse complement strand
GTAAGCAGGCTGATGGGGCTTGCCCCGCATCTGCATCCTGAAAATGGCTGATGCAGGCTTAGTGGGGAACCGACGATATTCTTCCCTTGCCATTACGCCCATGGTCAGGTTTATATTTTTACTGATTTTGGCATCAAGGTTGATGCGCATATCATACTGCGAGAATCCAGTTGCAGAGTTTTTATAATAAGCATCCTGGTTGTTGTATCCCAAAGAAGCCAAATAACGAATATTCTCACTGCCACCAGTCATCTGCAGGTTGTGCAGGTTCTGGGGAGACCAGTTTTTCAAAGTTGCACCATACCAGTCGGTATTGGGATACAACCAGGGGTCAGATCCGTCGGCATATTTCTGGATATCAGCAGGTTGAAAAGGTGCCTTGCGGTTGTTGTACACACCGGTTGATTTGTATGCAGCCGTAGCAGCACTCCACTCACTGGCTGGGAATGCCTGGTAAATATCAAGATCGTTTAGCATGCCCACGTATTGAGCAGCATTCGCCAATTTTGGGATAACCGTTGGTTGTGAAAAACCCTGATTGAAGGAATAGGACAATTCAGGTTTGCCTGATTTTCCTTTTTTGGTGGTGATCAGGATTACACCATTCGCAGCACGCGCACCGTAGATCGCTGCTGATGCATCCTTCAACACTGAAATGGTTTCAATGTCAGCAGGATTGATCCTGTCCAATCCACCCGCCCTGTTGGGGATACCATCGATTACGATCAAGGCATCGTTGTTGTTGAGCGTGTTGGCACCCCTGATGCGAATGGAAGATCCATCATAACCGGGCTCACCGGAACGGTTCACCGCAACCACACCGGCCAGCCGGCCTGCAATGGAGTTACTGAGGTTCACGGTGGGGGATTTTTGAAGATCAGAACCTTTCACAGACACAACCGATCCTGAAACCGTTGCTTTTTTCTGTGTTCCGTATCCCACCACCACAACTTCACTCAATTTGGATTGGCTGCTTTCCAGGGCGATGTTCATCAGACCTGTTGCAATGGGAAGTTCCAATGTTTCAAACCCTACTGATGAGATCACCAGGGTTTTTGAGTCGGCGGGGGCTGACAAACTAAAGTTGCCTGATTCATCGGAAGATGTTCCGACAGATGTGCCTTTCACCAGAATGGTAGCTTTAGAAACGGGTGTACCCGTTTTGTCGGCTATTTTACCGGTAACTGTCTTGCTTTGCGCCCATGTGAAATGAGACATCAAAACAAGAGAAAGCACCATTGAGATAGCACTCAAAGTTTTTTTCATAATGCAGTCGTTGGTTTAAGGGTTAAAGAAATGTTAACATAAATTAAAAAACAATTTTCATTCCCAACAGAAAAATTGAAAAAA
>RFVQ01000357.1 GCA_009922495.1 Chitinophagia bacterium | reverse complement strand
CAAAAACGTTTCGACAGGCAGCGATGATTTTTTTCTTGAAAAATCCTGCACGGCATCCATCGAACGCAGGGCTGATTTTACCATGGGAAAGAGCAAGGGCCACTCATAGTCTCCATCGTTCTTGTATTGCTGCAGGGTGTAGGAGATCAGGGCATCTTCTTTTCTGCCTTCCATCAAAGGCTGATTGGGTGTTTGTTTGAGGATGGCTACGATCGATTGGTTGCTTTCCGCCATCTGTGCGGCTACCGGCCAGAGTCCGTCTCGATTGGACCAGTTGGGTTGCTCGTTTGTATTGCTTCCTCCGGAGATGATCAAGAGGGCCCCTTTGTATTTTAGTTGGGAAGGCACCATCACCGTCAGCTGATGCCTCCAGGTAATGCCTTTCCATTTTTGTGAAGTGAGCAGCAGTTGATAGGTACTGGTATTGCCTATTTTACCGGAATCTTTTACCTCGTAGGCATAGTTGTTGTCTCCATTCGATAAATATTTCTCCAATGCATTGGCAGGAGTTGTTTTCCTCTGGGCAATGAGGAGGCTCGGAAGAAATAGCAGGAAAAGAAGCTTTTTCATATCAAAGTTTAAGGGCGTTTGTTTTTGTATTGTTGGGACCAAAAAATGATCAGTGGAGTGAGGATCGCGGTTGGTGCAAGCCAGATCAGATAAGCCGGCTCCATGTTTACATTGACAACCAAAAACGCTGTTGCAGCTGCAATAAATGTACCGATCATCCTTTGCAGATGAAGTTGCAGCCAGGCAAAAGCTGGGGGTTCTTTTTGCAGGGCAAAACGAAAATCGCCCAATGTCATGAAGAGGGAAATAAAACCAAAAACCACATAAACCCAACCAAAACTATCCGATTTCAACAGTATGTTTCCTTTCCAGATGAAGAGTATCCCTACAGACAACATGGTAAGGCTTACGGCATGATCAAGCCATTCCGGTTTTGATGCCTTGTTTTGATAGGACAGGTATTTTTTACCGGTATAGTTCATGTATAAGGTGAAGACACCCACCAAAAAAAGAAAGGGGTTGGGCCTCATTTGTGAAAGGGCCAGTGAAGTGAGTCCTGCTATGTTCATTCCCCAATGGAAGAAATTCCCCAAGAGTTTGTGTCTTGTATTTCCTTTTTGGGTAAGCAACACAAAAATGCCTGATAGCAGTCCGGCGCTTCCACCTGCGATATGCAGTCCGATAAATATTTTATACAACTCCATATGCTGAAATTAATTTAAAATGCTGCGGCGACAAACCCTTTTACCATTTTTTTGTTTCTTTAGGTGACATGAGGTTTAGCATCCTTTTTTTCATCCTTTTCCATGCAATTGCCGCTGGGGCACAAGAAGTCTATTT
>RFVQ01000356.1 GCA_009922495.1 Chitinophagia bacterium | reverse complement strand
CTTTTACCGGTGGTACCATGACTGCTGGAGGTACAGCAGGAGGTAACATTCTTTCACATTTCCAAGTAATCGATAAATGGATCAACATCAATCGTTGCAATTCAACTCCTGTAATTACAGATCTCCCTGATATTTCAAATGATGGTACTTCTATTAAACAAAGGTTATATACCGCTGGGACCAATGGAGCAGAAGTAGTCAGCTATGTGATCCTCAATGGAGGCCATACTTGGCCACAAGGATTTCAGTATTTACCTGAATCCATTATTGGTAAAACAAGTCAGGATATGAATGGCTGTGACGCTATCTGGACGTTCTTTAAAAAGTTTAAGAGAGAATAGCATATTTCTTTTATTCTATATTACGCTCATCCTGTGGAGTAATTGATTTATTTTAATGCTTATCTTCTGCCATGACCCATCCTACAACCAAACCCCGCAAACTGCTCATGGCGAGCATGGTAGGCACCATGATCGAGTATTTTGATTTTTATATCTATTCCACTGCAGCAGTACTTGTTTTCCCTAAGCTCTTCTTTCCAATGTCGAGTCCGACTGCTGCCACATTGGAATCCCTCGCCACCTTTGCCCTGGCATTCTTTGCTCGTCCATTGGGCGCTGCCTTGTTCGGACATTTCGGTGACCGCATTGGTAGAAAAGCTACCCTGGTTGCCGCATTGCTGACAATGGGTCCTTCAACCGTTGCCATCGGAATGCTGCCGGGCTATGCATCGATTGGTGTTGCTGCTCCATTGCTACTGGCCATCTTCCGTTTTGGTCAGGGCCTGGGTTTGGGAGGAGAGTGGGGAGGTGCAGTATTGTTGGCTGCAGAATATGCCCCTACCAAAAAGAAAGCCTGGTATGGGATGTTTCCACAATTGGGAGCTCCTTTGGGTTTTCTGTTATCCAATGGTTCTTTTTTGATCCTGGGAAAGTTTCTGAGCAATGAGGATTTTTTATCCTGGGGATGGAGAATACCTTTTATTACCAGTGCCATATTGGTTTTTGTGGGACTATATGTCAGGCTCAATATTGAGGAAACACCGGACTTTCAGAAAGTCATTGCATCCAAGGGGCAGGTGAAAGTACCCATGTTTACTGTATTTAGAAAGCATACCAAAATGCTTGTACTGGGTAGCTTGGCCTCTACCACAACCTTTGTTGTTTTTTACCTGATGACCGTTTTCACTTTGAGTTGGGGGACATCCCACCTAGGCTATCAAAGGGAATCCTTTCTGTTGGCGCAGCTCATCGCCATTCTTTTCCTGGCAATAGGTATTCCCATCTCTTCAAAACTAGCTGATAAGATCGGTACGTTCCAAACACTGATCATCGCTACTATATTGATCTTG
>RFVQ01000355.1 GCA_009922495.1 Chitinophagia bacterium | reverse complement strand
TTGATACCGAATCGCCCACTTTGTGTTTTGCTGAAATACCCAGGCAATGCCTTCATGGTAACACTGTCGGCGATCTCTTTGTAGAAAGGAATCCATGCTTTTAGTCCAGCTTCATGCAATAAGATATCCCTGATCACCAGCTTTTCCTTGTTGGTTCCTTTTACCCAGGGCAAATAATCTCCCAGGGTTTTATTGAGTTCGATCTTTCCTTCATCGTACAGTTTCATGACAGACAAGGTAGTGGCACAGATTTTGGTTACCGATGCCATGTCCCATACCGTTTCCTGGCTCACTTTTTCCGGGCTGTTGTAGCTCAGGTTGCCATAGGTTTTCTCCAGTACTAGCTTTCCATCTTTCAATACCAACAAAGCCGCGCCTGGCATGGCTTTGCGGTTGATGGCATCGTTGATGACAGCGTCAATACCTGGAATTTTTGATTGAAAATCTTCTGAAGCAAAACGTTTGCTGACATTGATCGCAGTGTTTTTTTGGGTGGTTGCTTTGTTCGTTAGAACAATCTCTCCTTTTCCTGCGGGCAGGGCTTCGCAGATGGTCACGGGAAGTTGTCCCTCTGGAGATATTTCACCCGCCAGCATGCGAGCACCGGTTTCCTGTGTGATGGGGTCGTCGTCATACCCGATGATGATATTTTTCAATCCACAAAAACTCTTGGCGGCATAGGGATTTCCAAAGATGAAGAGGTTGGAGGCATGGTTGTTGCCGATGCGGTTGATCAGTTCCACGCTGGCTGCACTCATGTTGAAATTGTTGGCAGGATAGCGGGGCAGTTCATGAATGGCCATCATCACCTGGTCATATCCTTTGATGATGCTGTAGAGGCTGTCGGCCTGTTGGGCCGTCATGCCATGATCAAACATAAAAACATCCGCATTGTATTGTCGGCGCATGGCCAGCGCAAAGGCAGTGTTCCTGTTTTTTGCCACATCCAGCAAAGCGATCTTGGCTCCTGCCTTCTCCCAGTTTCCATCACCCATCATCCCAGTGATCGGAAAACTTTTTTTATCGTCATACTTTGCGAGTGTGATCGCCTTTTCGGCCACTTCTTTTTTCAATGCATCGCTTTCGGCATTCAATCTTTCGGTGAGCCCCTCTAAAGAAACAGGCTTCCATTTTGTGAGTCCACTTTCGTATTTGGCCATCAAAATTTTTCTTGCATGCGCTTCAACGTCTTGCCAGCTGATGCGGTTGGCTGCTATCGCTTCTTTCACTTTGTTGATCACGGTTTCCACATCGCCGGGGAGACAAAGCATGTCATTGCCCGCTACCAGTGATTCTACACCGGCACCACCATTGGGGAAGGCTTCTGCAACCCCTTTCATCTCCAGCGCATCGGTGA
>RFVQ01000354.1 GCA_009922495.1 Chitinophagia bacterium | reverse complement strand
GCAACTAAAATTGCATTTTCATGATGAGGCGAAAGATTACGGCAACAGAATCTCTGTATTTGTCCATTGAGGCATCCGTTGGATCGTTCAGTATTACTAGGGCAATCAAGGGCACTTTTATGAATGCAGAACCGCAAATACCAGCGATCACAAACGCGTGGAATCGGGCCTGTTGGATACACCCCCATTTTCGGCGCGTTGTGCGAAAAAATCATTGGGAGGAGATGCCGAGCGATCAGCACCCACATTTTCGATACCAGAGGGTTGGGATGAACATTGCCAAACTGCCCCATCTGCCAAAGCTTCGGTGCGAGGAATCAGCCATTTGCCTGTGGTTATTCAACGATGGATTTGTATTTCAAGCGGCTCATGCCATCACCGATGGGGCCGGACTTACCCAATTGATTCGAACCTTTTTTCAGGTCTTACGGTCTATCGATACCACCAATGGCGAATTATCGGCGGTGGAAACGCGAACACCTGTGAACAATTGCGACATTGACGAAAGGACATTTGCCAATCGATTCGTTGCCAATTTTAAAGGCTTCATGCCCCGATGGGATAAGAAGTTCACAAACCCGCATACAGAAAATCAAAAAGCGGAATCGTTGGAAGCACGTTGGGCACATCGACAGCTTTCCATCCAAAAAGTACTGCAATCCCAAGATACCAAGGTCTTATTGGCCCATATCATCCTGAGGGCGACGCAATGGATGCAGGCGCACCACCCCAATGAAACCGTTCGGTGTATGCTTCCGGTGGACTTAAGAAAATACGACACCGGTTCGCACTTCGATGGCAACCTATCGCTACCGCTTTGGCTGGAACTAACGGGTAAGGAATCTGCGATGGATCTTTCGAATGAGATACGGCAGCAAATCAAGGCAATGAAACCATTGTACAACGCCGAGCGGATGGCCTCGAAAAACGGTTTGCTGCGGAGTGTGAGGAACTGGGCTTTTTGTCAGCTGGCACGCTGGAGTTTTCGCCGAAATCGGTATGCTTTGAATATGATTGTTTCATTTTTGGGGAGATACGAAAAATCAGCCTATTCAAGCGGGTCATTTCAGTGCGATACGATGTGGTCTTCGGCCCTTTTTTCAGGAATTTCTCCTGTGCAAATCAATGTTATTCATGACGATATGCATATACAGTTCCACATGAGCTACGTGAGAAAACAATTCACCGAATTGCAGATCGAGGATCTGTGGAAACGAATTGGATGAGGAAAAACGCTTTTACGTTTGTAGTTTCAACCAATCTGGCCATGCCAGCCATTGCTTTCCATCATGGGCGCAGCCCAATCTTCGTCCTTGCTTATGAGAAGGCAACTTTGTCCGTGGCTCAATGATAGCCTTTGAAAATTCTTGAAAGTTGCC
>RFVQ01000353.1 GCA_009922495.1 Chitinophagia bacterium | reverse complement strand
ATTCCTGAATTGGCAATTGCCGTTCTTGCATGTGCCCGCATCGGTGCCATTCATTCGGTGATATTCGGGGGATTCAGTGCTCAAAGCATCTCTGACCGTTTGCAGGATGCAAAAGCTGAATTCATCATCACCTGCGATGGTGCATTCAGAGGAGCAAAAGACATCCCTCTCAAATCTGTGATTGATGATGCACTTGTAAATTGTTCTTTTGTAAAACGTGTTATTGTATACACCCATACGCGTACAGCTGTAAGCATGATTAAAGGAAGAGATGTATGGTGGGAAGACGAAGTAAGAAAAGTTGAAACTGCCGGAAATCCAGACTGCCCTGCTGAAGTGATGGACTCGGAAGATCCTCTTTTTATTTTATATACATCCGGTTCAACAGGTAAACCAAAAGGTGTGGTGCATTCGTGTGCGGGATATATGATTTATACCAACTACACGTTTGTGAACGTATTTCAATATCAGCCAAAAGAAATTCATTTCTGTACTGCTGATATCGGATGGATAACTGGTCACTCATATATTGTATATGGACCATTAAGTGCCGGCGCTACTACACTGATGTTTGAAGGCATCCCCACTTTCCCGGATGCAGGAAGATTTTGGAACATCATTGATAAATACAAGGTCAATATTTTGTACACCGCCCCTACTGCTATCAGAAGTTTGATGGCCTTTGGTTTAGATCCAATAAAAGACAAAGACCTTTCTTCACTTCGTGTGTTGGGAACTGTAGGTGAACCCATCAATGAAGAGGCATGGCATTGGTATGATGAAAACATCGGAAAGAAAAAATGTCCCATTGTTGATACCTGGTGGCAGACCGAAACAGGTGGCGTGTTGATCAGCAATCTCGCTGGCATTACCCCTGCCAAACCAAGTTTTGCAACACTCCCAATGCCAGGTGTGCAGCCTATTTTGTTGGATGAAAAAGGAGAAGAGATCAAAGAAAACAATGTCACCGGAAATCTCTGCATCAAATCACCTTGGCCTGCAACCATCAGAACAACATACGGGGATCATGAACGATGCAGAACAAATTATTTTGCTACCTACGACAATTTATATTTTACAGGCGATGGTGCATATCGGGATGAAAATGGTTTCTATCGTATCACTGGCAGAGTAGATGATGTCTTAAATGTAAGCGGGCATCGCATTGGAACAGCAGAAGTTGAAAATGCTATCAACATGCATGCAGGTGTTGTCGAAAGTGCAGTTGTAGGCTATCCTCATGATGTAAAAGGACAAGGTATTTATGCATTTGTGATCTACAGCGGCTCACATGGAACACCAGAAATGGTAAAAAAAGATATTACTGCTACTGTAAGCAGAATCATCGGACCCATCGCAAAGCCTGATAAGATTCAATTG
>RFVQ01000352.1 GCA_009922495.1 Chitinophagia bacterium | reverse complement strand
TACCAAAAATTGCTTGATAGAGCAAAAGCAAAGGGACTCTTCATCAGCTTTGATCCGAACTACCGGCACTTGTTGTTTGGCAATAACCAGGCAACCTTCATTCAAAAATCCTGGGAGTTCATCCTACAGAGTGATTTTATAAAATTGAGCGATGAAGAGGCTATCATGATCACAGCAACAGCAACAGCAGAGGAAGCCATACAGTCATTGTCCAGCAGAACCCATGCGGTGATAGCCATAACACTGGGCAAGGAAGGCACCTTGCTGGGGCTCAAAGGAAAAATCAGTAAAGTGCCCAGTATCCCCATCCATCCGGTAGACACCACAGGTGCTGGCGATGCATTCGTTGGAGCGGTACTTTTTCAACTGAGCCGGTATTCAGTGGAAGAAATCCATGCATTGGATGAAGCGGGCTGGATAAATATAGTCAGCCATGCCAACAAGGCGGGTGCCAAAACCTGTGAATACATGGGTGCCATGGAAGCCTTCAAGCACCTCAAGGAGAACATGAGCTGAATCTATGGCAGATCAGGCGTATTTATCGCTTCGCAAAATCTTTTTCCAGCGCTTCTATCGATGCGTTATCCATGCGTTGATTACCAGAAGCAATGACCACACGAAAACGGAAGGTCATGGATTCACCGGGTTGCAGTGTCCGCTGGTACACCGGATTGTTCTTGTTGAATACACTGGATCCCATGGGATTGGCGGCAAACAATCCATACCCCCTGGCATGCCAATAGGTAGGATAGACTTCATTTTTGGGATGATCGATCATCAGCACACTGATAGAAGCTGATTTCATTTTTCCATGCATCATGCACCAGGTTGCACGTTTCCCCCAAACATCATCGCCAGTCAGACCATTGCTGTTCAAATAATTTCCATTGGCAATGGTATCGGTCACGGCCTTGATCACCGTTTCAATACCATTGGCATCCTTGAATTTTTTTGTTTCGATCGTGGGGATCTGCAGTTCATGCGCCATGCGCAATCCCAGCACACCTTCCTTGTTATCCTTGAAAACGACTGGAATCTTGGCTGTCAATGTGGTAGTCCTGTCAATGATCCAGGAACCATTTTTTTCACTGAATACAAATTGGGTGGATTCGTTCAGCAGGGTATTGTTCTGGTGGTCATTCCAGATAGCCTTGTAGCCTAGCTTACCCTGCTCACCTCCTTTGTTTTCTGTAATACCGACCAATTTGACAGACCCATACAAATGCTTTTTGTCTGCTGGTATTGCAAAAGAGTTGTTCCAAAAATCAAGTCCATTTACATCCCCAAAATTGAACCACAAACCGAGATGATGTGGATGATCAGTAGGTTCACCGGCAACAGGGGTCACGGGAAAGCCGCGCGTAATCACAGTTCCATTAGG
>RFVQ01000351.1 GCA_009922495.1 Chitinophagia bacterium | reverse complement strand
ATGCAGAAATATTCCGGTACCATCGACTATTTGAAGCTTCGTGTTTCTTATGGCCAGAATGGTAACAGGGAGATCGGTCGTTACGCTGCTTTGTCGCAACTTTCTGCTAGTACCTATTTGTACAGCAGCCCATCAGGCGCCAATGTACCTGTGGGTGCGGTTTCTACAGCCAACATGGCCAATCCCAACCTGAGGTGGGAAAGACAGAGTTCTTACAACTTTGGTGCTGACTATAGCTTCCTGGGTGGAAAGATCTCCGGTGCTGTTGATTATTATATCAGGAAGACCAGCGACTTGCTTGTTAACCGTGCCTTGCCCAACGTAACCGGTTTTGCCAGTGTGGTGACCAACCTGGGTAAGGTAGACAACTCCGGCTTTGAGATCAGCATCAACACAGAGAACCTCAAGACCAACAACTTTGTTTGGAGAACCAGCCTTGCTTTGTGGAGCAACAAGAACGAGATCATCAGTCTCTACGGCAAAGTACCCGTTACCGATGCCACCGGCAAGGTTAATTATGTTGAGCAGGATGACAGGGCCAATGGCTGGTTCATCGGCAAAAACATCAATACCATCTGGGATTTCAATATTCTCGGTGTTTGGAGAACCGATGAAGCTGCTACAGCAAAATCATTCGGTTTCCAGCCTGGCGACTTCAAAATCGAAGACGTGAACAAGGATGGCAAATTCACTGTAGATGACAGGATTTTCGTGGGACAAACCACTCCCAAGCTGAACCTGAACTTCAGAAATGAATTCACCATCTACAAGAACTGGGATTTCTCCTTCCAGTTGTATGGACGTTTCGGACAATTGTCACAGTTCAACGAGGCAGCCAATGTGGATCGCTTCTATGATCGTGCACAGTTCTACAAGAGGCCTTATTGGACACCCGATAACCAAATCAATGATTATGCCAGGATGATGTCCTCATTGGGCTCCGGTATTGGTTTGAATATCTGGAGAAAATCATCTTTCATCAGGGTGAACAATGTGAGCTTGGCTTATACCATGCCTAAGAAGATCACAGACAAAATGAAATTTCAGAGTTTGAAGTTATACTTCAATATCCAGAATGCCCTTGTTGTTTCTCCATGGGAATTTTTCGATCCAGAAAACAAGGGACTTACCCCTTCTTATGGAACATTCGGTATCAACCTTACACTTTAAACCTTACCTGAAATTTTCAAATCATCAGATATGAAGTACATTAACAATAAAATCATGAAATACCTCGCCTGTATGGTGATGGTATTGTTGGTGAGCCAGTCCTGCCAAAAGGATTGGTTGAAGCCCAAGCCCCTTTCGTTTTATTCTCCTGAAAATACCCTGCAGGACGAAGCGGGTTTCAATGCTGCTCTTGCGGCCATTGCCAGAAACGTTCGCCAGGAATGGTATGAGGATGG
>RFVQ01000036.1 GCA_009922495.1 Chitinophagia bacterium | reverse complement strand
TACCGGCTTTGTTGTGGATGCCAAGCTGTTGAGTGGCATCATCAAACAGTATGTAGTGGATGTTTTGGACCACAAGAACTTAAACCTGGATGTGCCCTTCATGAAGGATAAAATGTGTTCCATTGAAAACCTGGTTTACGCCATCTGGAACCAGCTGCAGCCCCATATTCCGGCTGGAACATCCCTCCATTGCATCAAATTGGTTGAGACTCCCCGTATCTTTGTTGAATATTTTGGGGAATAACCTCTTGAGTTTTAAACAATTTTAAACTTGCTGTGTTATTTCCTGAAAGCAATTATTGCAGATGGGGGAATTGGTATCAGTATACAGAGAAGAACATTTCAATGCAGCGCACCGGTTGCACAATCCTGCCTGGGATGCGGAGAAAAATGAAAGGGTTTTCGGGAAATGCAATTTGCCCAATTATCATGGTCACAATTATGTCTTAGTGGTGAAGGTAACGGGTGAAATCAATCCTGAAACGGGATATGTGATGGACATGAAAGTTTTATCAGACCTCATCTCTGATCATGTTTTACAAAGATTCGATCACAAGAACCTGAACCAGGATGTAGCGGAGTTCAGGAGCCTGAATCCTACTGCAGAGAACATTGCCATTGTCATCTTTAGGATCCTGAGGCCATTGATATCCGAACATTTGTCCTTGCAGATCCGTTTATATGAGACACCCAGAAATTTTGTTGAATTCCCGGTTGTATAAATTTTCAATTCCCCCATATGGCATATACCAAAGTTGAGCAGTTCGAAGACAAGATCACATCAGGTTTGATCGAAAATTACAGAGAATCCATTGCCTTGCTGGGAGAAGATCCGCAGCGAGAGGGATTGCTGAAAACGCCTGAGCGTGTGGCCAAGTCCATGCAGTACCTGACACAGGGATATCAGATAGATCCCAAGGCCATCTTGAATTCTGCCAAATTCCATGAGGATGTAAGCGAGATGATCATTGTGAAGGACATTGAATTGTTCAGTCTCTGTGAATTGTTCAGCCTCTGTGAGCACCATATGCTTCCTTTCTTTGGCAAGGCCCATGTAGCCTATATCCCCAATGGCTGGATCACTGGATTGAGTAAGATTGCCCGCGTGGTGGATACCTACAGCCGTCGTCTTCAGGTTCAGGAGCGACTGACCAGCCAGATCCTCAATGCGATCAAGGATACCCTGGATCCCATCGGTGTTGCCGTCGTTATTGAGGCGTCTCACCTGTGCATGATGATGAGGGGGGTACAAAAGCAAAATTCTGTTACCACCACTTCAGCTTTTTGGGGAGAGTTTGAAAAAAATGAATCAAGAAGCGAATTCATCCGATTGATCGGATCCAAACTGCATTGATCTTGTTGTATAGAGAGGAGGATATATTTTTTATTTTCTAAATCATCGTTTACAGTTAGATGCATATATAAACATTTCATAATGTTTATAATTCTTTTACACTTTTATGTGTGAAAAGGCAAGGTTAACTCAGGCAGTTTTTTTACCTTTGCGGGCTCAAGTGGCAATATGATACAGGCGTATGTTTTTCCAGGTCAGGGTTCCCAGTTTCCAGGTATGGGTAAGGATCATTATGATGGCAATGCCTTTGCCAGGAGGTTTTTTGAAACAGCCAATGAAATTTTGGGATTCAGGCTTTCTGATATCATGTTCAATGGTACTGAGGAAGACCTGAAACAGACGAAAGTCACACAGCCTGCCATTTTCCTGCATTCAGTGATCGCTTATAAAATGATCGAAGGAGCAACACCTCATATGGTGGCGGGACATTCACTGGGGGAATTCACGGCCTTGGTCATCAATGGTACCCTGCCCTTTGAAGATGCACTCAAATTGGTGAGCATAAGGGCACAGGCCATGCAAAAAGCCTGCGAAGCCAATCCATCTGCCATGGCGGCGGTATTGGCCCTTGCTGAAGATGTTGCAGAAAAGATTTGTACAGAAATTACAGCTGAAACGGGTGAGCTTGTTGTTCCTGCCAATTATAACTGTCCGGGTCAATTGGTTATTTCCGGTTCCAATGCAGGAATCGACATTGCCTGCGAGCGCATGAAAGCGGCAGGGGCAAAACGCGCATTAAAGCTTCCTGTAGGAGGTGCTTTCCATTCACCCCTCATGGAACCTGCAAGAGAAGAATTGGCCAACGCCATCCTCAATACCAGTTTTCATCGTCCCAGTTGCCCGGTGTATCAAAACGTTGTGGCCAAAGCTGTAACAGATCCCGAAAAGATCAAGCAAAACCTGATCGATCAGTTGACGGGTCCGGTCAGGTGGACACAAACAATCGAGGCCATGATCACAGATGGCGCCACCAGTTTCACGGAGGTGGGCCCTGGTAAAGTATTACAAGGGTTGATTGGTAAAATCAACAAAACGATTCCTGTAGAATCTTTTAGCTAATAGACTTAGGCTTGGGCTGCGGGACCGCCAAATTGGAAGGGTATCTGTACCTCTTCGTAATCCCTTATCTGCCCATGTGCATCCTCAAATTTCTGAAGATTGTCCTCCAGGGCATTCAGCAACCTCTTGGCATGTTGTGGTGTCAGGATGATGCGGGATTTGACCCTGCTCTTGGGCGTACCTGGCATCACATTCACAAAGTCCACCACAAATTCAGCATGACTATGGGTGATGATGGCAAGGTTGGCGTATTGACCTTCTGCCACTTCTTCTGATATTTCCAGGTTCAATTGGTTGTTCGGTTGTTGTTCGCTCATGACATGTATTTGAGCCAACAAAGATATATTCTTTGAGCAATAGTCTTTAGGGTTCCCAGATCCATTGCAAACGCCAGTTCGTTTGCGCTTCACCTTTTCTCTGGTCGAAAATTATTTTTCCTGCAACGGTATGACCTTTCCTCCATTTGTATTGGATGAGGGCATAGTACCTGGATCCTTTTCCATCATGGGCCGGAACTGAAAAATATCCAAGCAGATCCCTTTCATAAGCATAGATCCTTGTGGCATATCCACCTGTTTCAAAAGAACTGGCCCTGAGGCTTAGCGAAATTTTTTTGAGGGGAGGGGCATAGATGATCTCAGCATAATGCAAATAGCCTGTTTCTGCCGGCTTTGATGGTATCAATAAACGGGTCCATTCATTTCTGATTCGGATCATCCAGACCATATTGGGTTTGCAGGAAAAATGACTTCGCCATTGATCAGTTGTGGCAAAAGGAAGGAGATTGGATTTGCTTGCTGCGTTTCGATCATTTTGGTTTTTCATCCCATGCGTCCACCTGACATAAAATTCCAATTTCTTTTGCGGAACCCACTTGTATTGAAGCGATAGCCGCTTTCCATATTGGATTCCATCATTGCCATAACCGAGGGCTATTTTTTGAAATCGATCCAGGTATCCATCCAGTTGGTGTTGCGGATGGGGATGGAAGTTGAAGTTCACAAAAAACCCTTTTTCATCTTTGCTTTCACCACTGGTGGTCAGGCTATTGGATTGAAAGGCTGCAAAGTTTTTTGCAATCATCCTTCCGGAAAGAGAGAGGTCAAATTTTGCATCAAGGCTTTTCATCCAACCGCCCATAAAGGCAATGGCCTCCATTGGTTTAACAGCCGTTTCCGCAAAAAAGAAACCCCATTTGCTGAAAAAGCTGTGGTCGAAGCTAAGCAGTGGGAATGACCTTCCCCTCATGGCATAAAGATTGTAGGGCGTTGGTTCCTTTAGCAAGGGATTTCCAAAAGCATGGTATATAAAATTCAACGTGCTGGTATGTTGTTGATGCAGGTACCGGATCCTCCCACCGAGCGATTGCCAGCGAAGGGATTTCCGTCCGGCCAGTTCACTGGCAGTTCGGTGAAGTCCACTGGTTTGTATCGTACTTGCCCACAGGATCTTTGCCAAACTGTCTTCAGTGAGTCTTGCATCTATTTTTTGTGAAGAAATAAATCCTGAGAATTCCCAGTTCTTTTTTTGCAGGCTGATGGCCAACCCTCTGTGAAACCTGTTTTCATCCGTTCCGGTATGCGGCCTGAAAAGTGTTCCCTGCCTGTATCCTGTCACCAGGTTGTTGCTTTGCCCCAATGCATATCCCTGCCAGTGGATCAGTCCCTGTCCCATGTTCACCGTAAAATCCCCCAGTACAATTTTTTTGATGATACCCTTGTTGCCGATGCTGGCATAGAATGAAACATGGTCAGGAGTCTTTCTCTCCCCAGCATCTTTTTCAAGGGTGAATCCCCATTGTAACAGATCCCTGAATTGGAAACGATGGTTGAGCAGTTGACTGGTTTCAATGTATCGGGAGCTGTCTGTTTCCCATTTGCCGGCAGTTCTGTACAGCAGTCTATGGGCACCTTCCTTGAATCTTTGTTGAAGTTCCGGTGCCAAGGGAAGTGTTGTATGAAGTTTGAGGTAGGGCAAGAGTTGATGGATGATGGGAATGTCCCAGGAGGGGATGGCCTGCAGTTCCATGAGGCTGATAAAGTCGCCATATTTTTTTCTGTACGCTAGAAAATTTTTTACCTGAATGGGATGGAGCAATTGCAGCGATGTCAATTGATCTTCAGTGATGGTATTGACATTGAAACGTTGTTGCCCTGGAGGGTCCCAGTCCAATGAAGCGCCTGCCTCCCCGCTGGCGGCAGCCTGTTCCCATGCTTGTTCATGTTCTTCCTGGGCGATTGAAAAACCAGCCTTCATAATCAAAAAGAGGGCAACCATTATTTTAGTTCCATCCATGGCAGAAGAATATTTCAAGTCCATATCCGAGCAAAGGATGATGGCTGACGATCAATCCCTTCCTATGGTGGTTTCCATCATGGTACCCTCCCAGCATCATGTTTCCGGAGGCGATGTTAATGCCTCCCTGCAGGCCAAACCTTGTATCCAGTTTCCAATCCAACAGCATTTGCAAAACAGGATCCCGGTCATCTTCTTTTTCCAGTTGAATGGCGATGAACAGTTCTTTGCTTAAGGTATGTCCTATGCCGGTAGTCCAGCTTTTCCGGATTGAACCGAATCCTTTTGTCCCGCTCTTGTCAAGGCTGATACTAGATGTCCAGGCAGTGTTAGGACTGATTCTGTATAGTAGCTTGCCTGTGATTCCGCCACTTTTTTGCGGTGCATATCCTTGCCATTGGTTGGCACTGCCCTGTATTTTCAGTCCTAGAGCCAGATGGGAGGAAATCATTTGAGAATAGTCTACTGATAGACTGATGCTGCTCACTGGACCCCCACCCTGCAGGTGGGTTGACAAGCCCCATGCGGCATGTTCGAGGTTTTGGTACCCATGCACATCCAAGCGGGTTAGTCCCTTGATCATAAAAGGATTGCTGCCTGCAACCAGCCATTGTTTGTCTGTGGGGGATGCAGCCATTTCAGTCAGCTTTGGATGAAAAACCGAATGGCTGTTCGGCTGGCGCAGAATCATGATTTCATGCCATGCAATTGCTCCATGCTCACGAAATGCCTGTCCCGATGAAAGCAGTGGAACCAGCACCAGGGTCAAGATGATCCATTTCATTGTACAAAGATGATCTTGCGCATTTCCTGCATCATGGAGGAAACATCATTTTTGGGTGTCATTTTTCACAGGCGTACCTTTGTTTTATGCAATTGCTCGACGGAAAAATAGTTTCTCAATCGGTGAAAGACCGTTTGAAAGTTCTGACAGAAGAAAGAATACAAGAGGGTAAAAAAGTTCCACACCTGGCGGCCATCCTCATTGGAAACAATGGCGCCAGTGAAACTTATGTGGGTTCAAAAGTCAAATCCTGCGCCGAGATCGGATTTAAATCCACTTTGATCCGACTCGATGAACATATTTCAGAAAACGACCTGCTCTTCAAGATCAATGAGCTGAATGATGATTTTGATGTGGATGGCATCCTGGTTCAGTTGCCCCTCCCCAAACACATAGAAGAGCGCAAGGTTATTGAGACCATCCTGGCATCCAAGGATGTAGATGGATTTCATCCGGAAAGTGTAGGCCGAATGGTACAAGGACTTCCTGCCTTCTATCCTGCAACTCCTTATGGAATTCTTTTGCTGTTGGAACATTACGAAATTGATACCATCGGCAAACATGCTGTGGTCATTGGTCGCAGCAACATTGTGGGAAGACCCATTTCCATCATGTTGAGCAAAAATGAATATCCAGGCAATTGCACGGTTACAGTTTGTCATTCCCATACTCCTAATCTCAAAGAAATTTGTTTGCAGGCAGACATCATCATCGCTGCGCTGGGAAAGCCTGAGTTTCTCAAGGCAGACATGGTGAAAGAAGGAGCGGTAGTGGTGGATGTAGGCATCACCCGCGTGGCAGATCCTTCCAAAAAATCAGGTTTTACCATAAAGGGTGATGTGGATTTTGATGCGGTTGCACCCAAGTGCAGTTATATCACTCCTGTACCCGGTGGAGTAGGCCCAATGACCATCGCTGCTCTCATGATGAATACCTTCAAGGCCTGCGCTGCCAAAGATTGATCCATGACATCCTCGACCCAAACATCTTTGCCTTTGATGGAGCATTTCTGCACCCTGCAGGGGGAAGGCCGCTATACCGGTCAAGCCAGTTATTTTCTTCGATTGGGAGGATGTGATGTTGGATGTGTTTGGTGTGATGTGAAAGAGAGTTGGGATGCAACCCAACATCCACAAGTGAGCATAGAAGAGATGGTAGACCGGGTTCTTCAGTCGGGTGTGGCAATAGCTGTGATCACCGGCGGGGAGCCGCTCATGCACAACTTGGATTCTTTGACACAAGGGCTTCAAGAAAAAGGAATCAGAACCCATGTTGAAACTTCGGGGGCACATGCCCTGAGTGGGCAGTGGGATTGGATCTGTGTCTCTCCCAAAAAATTCAAGGCGCCTTTGCCCTCCTTGTTGTCTGTTGCAAATGAATTAAAAGTGGTTGTTTACCATAAATCTGATTTTGCTTGGGCCGAAGAACATGCCCAATCAGTAGGACCAGATTGCATGCTCTATCTTCAGCCCGAATGGAGCAAGTCTGATGAGATGTTGCCATTGATCATAGATTATATTCAATCCAATCCCCGTTGGATCTTGTCATTGCAAACCCATAAGTTCATCAACATACCCTGATGAAGATTTGGCTGACCATATGTTTTCTCCTGGCTACTCTTCTGGCAGGAGCACAGCAGTACGATCCCAACAAAGTGCCCAAAAAGGCAAAGGCATTGTATGATCAAGCAATGAATGCAGCCGATCAGGGACGATATGCAGCATCCCTGGATCTTGTCAACAAGGCATTGCAGTTGTATCCTGCTTTTTTGGATGCACAATTGTCAAAAGCAGGAATCCTCGGGGAACTCAAAAAATACGATCAATCGATCGAGGCATATCAGCAAGCATTTGCAGAAGACCCTGATTATACAAAAGAATATCATCTTCCCTATGCCATCAACTTGATGGGCAAAGGAAACTTTGCTGAAGCGCTCAATGCCATCAACAGTTTTCTTTCTTTACCAGGACTGAGTCCTGCATCCAGGAAATCTGCCGACTATAGAAAAAAATGCATCCTTTTTGCATTGGAAAGGCAAAAGCTCGACAGCTTTCCCATCGAATTGATTGTCATCAACGAAGGCGATTCAGTCAACAGCCCCTTGTCAGAATACTTTCCTTCCCTCACAATCGACCAACAACAAATCATCGTTACCCGAAAAGTGAGGGGCGGGACGGATGAGGATTTTTATGCTTCCTCCAAAAAGGATGGGAAATGGAATGCCGCCATCCCATTGCCGGGACAAATCAACACTCCCATGAAAGAGGGAGCACAACAGATTTCACAGGATGGCAAATGGCTGGTCTATACAGGGCAATACCAAGAAGGTTATGGGAATTTTGATATTTACCTTTCCATTTTAACGAATGAAGGATGGAGTGCCAGGATGAATGCAGGCCCCAAAGTGAATTCTGAATTCTGGGAATCAGCGCCTTGTTTGTCTCCCGATAAAACCGAGCTTTATTTTTCATCTGATCGTCCGGGCGGATATGGAGGAATTGATCTCTATGTTTCCCGCTTATTGGCCAACGGCAAATGGTCGGAAGCCATTAATCTGGGGCCTTCCATCAATACTGCGGGGGATGAGACAGGTCCCTTTATGCATGCCGACAACCAGACATTGTATTTTACCTCTAATGGGCACCCCGGTTATGGTGGTGAGGATATATACCTGACAAAGCGAACATCCGATGGATTTGCAAAGCCTTTCAACCTTGGGTTTCCCATCAATACCATCCACAATGAAAGTACATTGACCGTTACCGCTGATGGACGTTGGGCCTATTATGCAAGCGATCGTGAGGACAGCAGGGGAGGGATGGATATCTATCATTTTGAACTAAGACCCAATCTGCGACCGCTCCCCACTACATGGGTTCAGGGCAAAGTGTTTGACAGCATTACCGGTAAGGGATTGTTGGCTGTCATTGAGTTGATCGACCTGGATTCCAAAAGAATGGTCTCACAGGTGCAGTCTGATGAAGAAGGCCAATACCTGGCCACCTTGCCTGTGGGCAAGACATATGCATTCAGTGTAAACAAAAAAGGATATCTTTTTCATTCTGCCCGATTTGTATTGGGGGATGCTACCGGCAGATCCCATTTTCAGCTGGATATTCCCCTGAAGCCCTTTGCTGCCGGTGCCAAGGTTGTGCTGCACAATATTTTATTTGAAACAGGTAAGTCAGATCTGCTTCAGGAGTCTTTGGTGGAACTCGGAAAATTGGTCAGCCTGATGAAAGAAAATCCTGCAGTGAAGATTGAGATCAGTGGGCATACTGATTCCATTGGCAAGGCCAGCGACAACCAGCTGTTGTCTTCGGCAAGAGCGAAGCGGGTGGTGGACTATCTTATCACGCAAGGAATTGAAGTACATCGATTGAAGTCGGTCGGATACGGAGCCACAAAACCAATCGCGGACAATACAACACCAGAAGGCAGGGCCTTGAACAGGCGGACTGAATTGTTGGTGATGGAAAACAAGTGATTTTACCCAAGAGATTCACAGCATATTCACCTTGACACCCGTTGTTTTACACGGCCGTTTGTTTTTTCATGGCCCTATCTTGTTCTTTTGATTGGCATGATGACGGATGATGAGTTAAGGGACAATCTTTCACTGGTGAGGATACCTCATGTTGGCGATGTGCACATATCCCAATTGATCAGTTATGCAGGCAGTGCAACAGCTGTGTTCAAGATGAGCAGAAAGCAACTGGAAGCCATCCCGGGCATAGGGGCCATAAGAGCCCTGTCTATTCTGGAAGGCCATGATCCCAGGCGCAGTGAAAGAGAAATTCTTTTTGCCCAGAAGAATGGTATTGAAATCATCGTCAGGGGTACCGAGAACTATCCTCATCGACTGGATCAGTGCCATGATGCACCGCATTTGCTTTTTTATAAAGGGAATGTGCCGCTTCATCAGCAAAGAATCCTCGGGGTGGTTGGAACCCGCTCTCCTACAACCTATGGAAAGGAAAGAGCGGTTGAACTGATGGCCTCCTTGGCAGGAGAAAATGTTTTGATCGTAAGTGGGTTGGCCTATGGGATCGATACCATTGCACATAAGGAAGCCATGCACATGGGAATGTCAACCATTGGGGTGTTGGCACACGGTCTTGACAAGATCTATCCCGCCGCCAACAGGGCCATGGCTTTGGCCATGGTTTCCAACGGTGGCTTGCTCACAGAATGCTGGCAGGGCACAAAACCAGAAAAACAAAATTTCCCCAAAAGGAACAGGATCGTTGCCGGCTTGTGCGATGCGGTTGTGGTCGTAGAAAGTGGAGAAAGAGGCGGTAGTCTGATTACGGCCGGAATTGCGAACAGTTATAACCGCGATGTCTTTGCCTTTCCGGGTAAGGCTACCGATTTGCAAAGCAAGGGTTGCAATCACTTGATCCGCAACCACCAGGCACAATTGATCAGCACAGGCTGGGATCTTCTCGAATCCATGAATTGGCATTCAGCAACAAAAAACAGTTTGCCTCAACAACGATCTCTTTTTCCGGAACTGAGCGAGGAAGAGGAAAGGATTTATGATCTTATTGCAGCGTTCGACACCCTTTCGATCGATCAATTGCAGGACAGTGCTGGCATGCGATCCAGTCTGCTGGCCGCCATTTTGTTGTCGCTTGAGCTCAAGGGCGTCCTGCATGTCTTACCCGGAAAGGCCTATGCGGTTATACCCACCCAAGGGAAATTGTAATTTTTTTCTATCTTCGCATATGGCAACAAGAACAGCATCATCCCCCAAGTTTGTTGGTGAAGGCCTGACCTTCGATGACGTACTCCTGGTTCCGGCATATTCCAATGTCCTTCCCAGGGAAGTGAACATCAGTACACAACTTACCCGCGACATCACCCTCAATATTCCGCTGCTTTCCGCAGCCATGGATACGGTAACAGAAGCTACCCTGGCCATTGCCTTGGCAAGGGTAGGTGGTATCGGCATCCTGCACAAGAACATGAGCATAGAGCAACAGGCCGAACAAGTGAGAAAAGTGAAGCGAAGCGAAAGTGGCATGATCATCGATCCGGTGACACTGCATGAAGATGCCATCATTGCCGATGCGCTCAAGCTGATGAAGGAAAACCGTATCGGTGGAATTCCGATTGTGAACAATGCCAACAAGCTGGTAGGTATTTTGACCAATCGCGATCTCCGATTTGAAACCAACAAAAACAGGAAGGTCAGTGAAGTAATGACCAGCCAGAACCTGGTCACAGCACCAGAGGGGACGGACCTGAAAAAAGCAGAAAAAATCCTCCAGAATTATAAAATTGAAAAGCTGCCGGTTGTCAAGAAAAATGGACAGCTGATAGGACTGATCACCTACCGTGATATTCTTCAATTGCACAGCCATCCCAATGCCGTCAAGGATGAATTCGGGCGACTCAGGGTAGGTGCAGCATTGGGGATCACCAGGGACATGTTGGATCGTACCGCAGCTTTGCAGCAGATTGGTGTGGATGTGGTTTGCCTGGATAGTGCACACGGACACACACAGGGTGTGATCGATTCCCTGAAACTGCTCAGAAAGAATTTCAAAAATCTCCGGATCATCGCCGGCAACGTAGCAACAGCAGCAGGGGCCAAAGCATTGGCCACCGCCGGTGCCGACTGTGTGAAGGTGGGTATTGGACCCGGTTCGATTTGTACCACCCGCATTGTAGCAGGTGCCGGTGTGCCTCAGATCACGGCTATATTAGAGGCTTCCGCAGCCCTGAAAAAAATGAATGTACCGGTCATCGCTGATGGAGGCATTCGTTATACGGGGGATTTTGTAAAGGCTTTGGCGGCTGGTGCTTCTACTGTCATGATGGGATCTGTATTTGCAGGTGTCGAAGAGAGCCCAGGTGAGACCATTATCTACGAAGGAAGAAAATTCAAGCAATACAGAGGCATGGGTTCTATCGGGGCCATGCAACAAGGCAGCAGTGACCGTTACTTCCAGGATGTGGAAGAAGGCATTAAAAAGCTGGTTCCTGAAGGAATCGAAGGAAGGGTTCCTTTCAAGGGCAATCTGGCAGAAGTGATTACTCAGTTTGTGGGTGGACTCAGAGCAGGTATGGGATATTGTGGCGCAAAAGATATTGCGGAATTGCAAAAGGCACAATTCATCAAGATCACCCATGCCGGTATCAGAGAAAGCCATGCCCATGATGTAGCGATTACCAAAGAAGCCCCTAATTACAGCCGATAAGCAAGCCGCCATTCATGAGGATCAAACTGCTCATCTTTTTTATGCTATGCTTGCATATGACCTCCAGGGCAGAACGGGACAGCAGTGCCTTGCGCATCAGTTTGCTAACCTGCACACCAGGGGCTGAACTATATTCCATTTTCGGTCACAATGCCCTGAGAATAGTTGACAGTGCAGCAGGTACCGATGTGGTATACAATTATGGCACTTTTGATTTCAGTGATCCTGACTTCTATACCAAGTTTGTGAGAGGGAAACTGATGTATTTCCTGAGTCAGTCCAGTTACCAAGATTTCCTTTTTGAATACAGCTATTTCAAAAGAGGTGTCATCGAACAGGTTTTGAAACTCAGCGCCAAAGAAAAAAAGGAGTGGCAACAATTCATGTTTGAAAATGTCAGAGAAGAGAATCGATATTACAAGTATGATTTTCTCTATGACAATTGTACCACCCGTTTGAGGGATATCTTGTTCAGAAAAAACACAGATCATCCCTTGCAACCCAAGGTATTTACTACCTACGGCAGAACTTTCCGGGATCATTTGCATGGCTATCTGGACCGTGCCGAAATGCCATGGACAAAATTGGGCATTGATCTTTTGTTGGGTGTGGGAGCAGACAAACCCATGGATGCCATGGATGCCATGTTTCTTCCTGATTATTTGGCAAAGGGTGCTTCCTTGGGAACCTTCAATGGAAAAAAACTGATTCAGGAAGAATCCATTGCACTTGCCGATGCCCAACCTGCCGTAAGAGAAACGCCGTTTTGGCAATCCCCTCTTTTTGTTTTTTTTCTTGTAGCGGTTATTGGGTTGATGCCTTCTTTTTTTGGCCAATCAAGAGGGCAGATTTTGGCGGATCATTTCCTTTTTATCTTGACAGGTTTCTTGGGATGGGTATTGTTGTTCATGTGGGTTGGCACAGACCATCAAAGTTTTAGCAAGAACCTGAATCTCTTGTGGGCAATGCCCTTCAACCTGGTTCTAGCATTTGTAAAAAATAAAAATGCATTTTTTGTCAGGAAATACTTGCGGCTGTACAGCTTGCTCATCATCGTACTCATGGCAATAACATTGATCTATACAGGCATGATCAATTATTCCCTGTATCCACTCTTGGCCTTGTTGTCTTATCGGTCATGGATGCTCTCAAGGGCTGATAAAAAGATGTTAAAGCCATGATTCGGCGATAAACAGTCTTCCTGTTATGGGCGATTGCCAAAACAAAACTTTAATTTTATGGCACATGTTTAGCCCAAAAGCTTATTGATTTGAGGATTCTATTCAATTTGTTGGCATTTCTCCTGATGTTCCTTTCTGCATCTGCCAAGCATATTGCCGGAGGGGAGATGAGTTACAAATACCTGGGGCCAGGCACTGTCAGCAACAGCGGTCGATACCTGATCATGCTCAAGATGTACCGTGATTGTGACACGGATGGTGCAAAGCTGGATCCCAATGCATCGATCAGTGTTTATGCGAATGGGAGCTCCACACCTTTTGCTGTAAAATCAGTTCCCCTGGAACGCACCGATGTAATAACCCTTACGACCCCTGATCCTTGCATCAGCAATCCCCCTAGAATCTGCTATGAGGTAGGCAATTACTCTTTTGAAATTGAACTGCCTTTCACCAACAATGGATATACGGTTGCGTATCAGCGTTGTTGCCGGATCGACGGTATTTTCAATCTTATGAATTCAGCCGCTGCCGGCGCAACCTATTCCGCAACCATTCCGGGTACTGCCCAGCTTCAGTCAGCCACCAATAACAGCAGTCCTGTTTTTAAAACATCTGACACTGTTGTGATCTGTGCCAATAGCTATTTCAAATACGATTTTGGTTCAATCGATATTGACGGAGATGCCTTGGCATACAGATTTGAAGAGGCGTATTTGGGTGGTTCAACACAAACACCAGCACCTGCAACTGCAACTCCTCCGCCATACTCCAGTGTGAGCTACAATTTTGGTTTTAGCGCAGCGCAACCACTGGGTCCGGATGTTCTGATCAATCCCACTACAGGAATGATCTCGGGAACAGCACCCAATGCCGGGATTTATGTGATCACGGTTGCGGTAGTAGAAACCAGAAATGGGATGATCATCAATGTGCATCGGAAAGATCTTCATTTAAAAGTTGCCAATTGTCAGGTTGCCGCCGCAGACCTAGAGCCAGCGTATATCACTTGCGATGGCCTTACCCTGAATTTTTTCAACAAATCCAACAGTCCCATCATCAAATCCTACGACTGGGATTTTGGTATTGCCAACAGCAGTACCGATGTCTCCAATTTGCCCAATCCTGCCTTTACCTTTCCTGCTCCCGGAAACTATACCATTAGTCTGATCACCAACAAAAACGACAAATGTTCTGATACCGCAACCGCCATCGCAAAAATATATCCCGGATTTGTTCCGGCGTTTACGGTTGTGGATGCCTGTAACGGTGTTCCTTATACTTTCAAGGATAATTCAACTTCGGCCTTTGGGCAAGTAGACAAATGGAAATGGGATTTTGGCAATGCAAATGCAACGAATGACACAGCCAATACATCCAATGCAGCCTATACCTTTACACAAAACGGTAACTATACCGTTTCACTCATCGTGGGCAATAGCCTTGGTTGCTCAGATACCATTGTTCAACAAATATCGGTAGGAGACAAGCCCAGCCTTATTGTTCCCAACGACACGGTGATCTGTTCAATTGATACACTGCGTCTTACCGCGATTGGCTCTGGTGTTTTTTCCTGGTCACCCAATTATATGATCAGCAATACCGGTGTATCCAATCCGCTGGTCAGTCCAGATGTACCCACCCGGTATACGGTTACCCTCCGACAGGCATCGGGTTGTGAGAATACAGCTTCTGTATTGGTGGATGTCAAGCTTTATGTTTCTCTGAAAGCCGGCAATGACACCACCATTTGTTTGGGGGATAGTATCCCATTGAGGCCGGTATCGGATGCGGTAACCTATTCCTGGAGTCCTGCTCCCATGGTCAGCAATCCCACAGCAAAATTCACTTGGGCCAAACCAACCGGAACCACCCGTATTTCAGCTTTGGCAAATATTGGGTTGTGTCAGGCCAATGATGGTTTTTTGGTAACCACGGTTCCCTATCCGGTAGCATTTGCAGGGGCTGATACTTCCATATGCTTCGGTGACAAGGTGCGACTTTCTGCCAGAGGAGGTTCAAAATATCTCTGGTATCCTGGCAATACGTTGAATGACCAGACGGCACAGTTCCCCATTGCCACTCCTTATGCAACCACTGATTATGCTGTGGAGGTATATGAAAACAAAGGTTGTCCCA
>RFVQ01000350.1 GCA_009922495.1 Chitinophagia bacterium | reverse complement strand
AGGAATTTGATCGAGTGAATGCTGAGTTTCTTGCGGAATTGAAAAAGAGAAAGGAACTTACTGGACTTTTTGCTTTTTATTCTGCCAAATATCCACAGTATGAAATTTTTGTAGACAATCAATTGGCTATGCAAAAAGGTGTATCGGTTGGTGCAGCAATGGAGAACCTGAATATTATGATCGGAAGCACATACGAGCAAGGGTTTATTCGATTTAATAATTATTATAAAGTATATACACAGGCCGGACCAGAGTTTAGAAAACAACCATCTGATCTTTTAAACATGTTCATTAAAAATGATCATGGTGAGATGGTTCCGTATTCTGCTTTTATGAAAATCAACAAGACACAGGGCCCCAATGAAATTTCACGTTATAATCTATATATATCATCACTGATCAATGGTATTCCTGCAAAAGGCTATTCCTCCGGTGATGCCATCGACGCCATCAAGGAAGTTGCCTCCAAAAAACTTCCACGTGGTTATGATATTGCCTGGGAAGGTTTGTCATTTGACGAAGCAAAGAGGGGTAATGAGGCCATGTATATATTTCTGGTAGTCATCTTCTTTGTTTATCTCATCCTGGCAGCGCAATATGAAAGCTTTCTCTTGCCTTTTGTGGTATTGTTATCGATTATTCCCGGTGTATTCGGTTCCTTCTTCCTGCTGAAGGCAATGGGACTGGCTAACGATGTGTATGCGCAGATTGGCTTGATCATGCTGGTGGGATTGCTGGGTAAAAATGCAGTATTGATTGTAGAATTTGCCGTGCAAAGACATAGCCAGGGAATGAGTGTTTTGGAGGCAGCCATTGCGGGAGCAAAGGAACGTTTCCGTCCGATCCTGATGACTTCATTTGCTTTTATCGCGGGATTGATTCCGTTGGTGATCGCAACAGGGCCTGGTGCTGTAGGAAATCATACGATTGGAGCATCCTCATTGGGAGGTATGTTGTTTGGTACAATCTTCGGCGTATTGGTGGTACCGGGTCTCTATTACATTTTTGGCAAAATGCAGGAAGGTAGAAAACTGATCAGGGATGAAGAGGAAATTTCTCTTAGTCAGGATTATGTTGAAAGCCATTCCGATGTTGCATTGAGCAAGCGTATTCAAAAAATCATAAACCGAATCAGAAATAAACAATGAGAAATAAAATAACCCTTTCACAACTATGTATACTGCTGCTGGGCTTAATATGGCTGTTCTCTTGTAAGGTGCCTGCGATCACCGGCAAAGAGGAAAACAAGTCGACCCCTTTGTCTTATCAAAATACACAGGATACAGCGAATGTCGCAAATCTGCAGTGGAGAAGCTACTTTAAAGATCCGCTACTGATTGCCCTGATCGATACAGCACTTGCCAATAACCAAGAGTTGAACATCACACTGCAGGAAATTGAGATCACCA
>RFVQ01000349.1 GCA_009922495.1 Chitinophagia bacterium | reverse complement strand
CCGCAAACAAACCGGCAGGACCACTCCCAATGATGATGATTTCTGGGGCCTGGCTTCCCAATCGAATTTCTGGGAGTTTAAGCCAAGCATCCATGGGGGCATTTGGATCATATAGACCAATTTTTATCAGGGCCTTGATGTCCTTGGATCGGGCATCAATGGACTTTTTCTCTAAGCGATACTGGCAATTATTTAATACCTTTGCACCCAGTTCGGCTTCCAAAAAGGCATGCAATAAGGCCGGATCATGGGCCGTTTCTGCTGAAACCGTGAATGTTTTGATTTCCAATAATCCAGACATGGTAAAAATTTTCACAAGTTACGAAATAGATGAATAAACTCTCCGAAGAAATTAGCCCCTATTTGTTGCAACACAAGGACAATCCGGTGGATTGGGAGCCTTGGGGTCCCGAAGCCTTGGATCGAGCCGTACGTCAGGACAAACCCATCATCCTGAGTATAGGGTATGCGGCCTGTCATTGGTGTCATGTGATGGAAAAGGAATCCTTTGAATCTCAGGAGGTCGCAGATATCATGAACGCACATTTTGTGTGCATTAAAGTGGATCGAGAGGAAAGGCCAGATGTGGACATGGTGTACATGGAGGCCATTCACCAAATGGGATTGTCGGGTGGTTGGCACTTGAATGTTTTTTTGATGCCCGACCAAAAACCTTTTTACGGAGGAACTTATTTCCCAAAATCCAAATGGATTTCCTTATTGCTTTCCATCAAGGATGCTTTTCTTACGCATAGAAATGAATTGCAATCTTCTGCCCAAGGGTTTCAAGAAACCTTGCAATCCATGGCCCAATGGCAAAAATATCAAGGACCAGCCTTGGATGAGCGGTCTTTTGAGGCCGCCTTGGCCCGTCTGGAATCGGCCCTGGATCCCATGTTCGGAGGATTGAACAAGGCGCCTAAGTTTCCCATGCCCTCCTTGGGGCTTTGTTTGGAATCCCTTCCTCCTGCCCTAATGACCGAGCACCCATTGATGCATTTGAACGATGTGCAATTGCAAGCTATGGCCAAGGGCGGGATATACGATCCCCTGGCTGGTGGTTTCGCCCGCTATTCCGTAGATGCCGAATGGTTTTGTCCGCATTTTGAAAAGATGCTGTATGACAATGCCCAATTGTTGCAATGGTATGCCTTGGCTTACCAACGCAAGCCTTTGCCCTTGTACGCTGAAGTGGTAGAAAACACTTTTGGCTTTTTATGCCATGAATTGAAACAAGCACAGGGCTTGTATCAGTCGGCCATAGACGCTGACAGCGAGGGCAAAGAAGGGAAGTTTTATACCTGGACCTGGGATGAATTGCAATCCTTGCTTCCACACGAACAGCACCCTGATTTTTACGCGACATTTCATATCAAGCCTCAGGGCAATTGGGAAGAGGGACAAAACATT
>RFVQ01000348.1 GCA_009922495.1 Chitinophagia bacterium | reverse complement strand
TGTCCATTGGATAAAATGAATACATCTTCGTTTTTCGCATCCATTTTAAATGAAGGATTGTGTTCCATCACTTTAAAATAGAGGGCGGTCAGAAAATCGGTACAGCCAAGTGAACCGCCTGGGTGGCCACTTTGCACTCCATGTACCATTCGAACGATATCTCTTCTAATCTGTGTTGCTGTTTCCTGCAAGCTTGCCATGTAGATTCTTTGCTGCAAAACTAAGGTTTTTGTTAGCTTTGCCATCCAAATTGTTCATTATGTCTGCCGAACTACAATCACATATTACAACTGCAAATGATTTGATGACAAAGGCCATTGCACACTTAGAAGCGGAACTCGTAAAAGTGAGGGCTGGAAGGGCAAATCCACAAATGTTTGATGGATTGGTTGTGGACTATTACGGTTCACCAACGCCCATTTCACAGGTTGGAAATATTACGGTTGCAGATGCCAGGACCCTGACCATTCAACCATGGGAAAAAAATATGCTTCAGCCAATTGAGCGGTCAATCATTGCCGCCAACCTTGGTGTTACTCCTCAAAACGATGGTACTATCATCCGTATTTTTCTTCCACCACTTACCGAAGAGCGTAGAAAAGAAATTGTGAAGAGGGTGCAATCGGAGGGAGAGCATTCCAAAGTGGCAATCAGAAACATCCGCAGAGACGCCATTGAAAATGTGAAGAAACTTCAGAAAGCAGGACTCAGTGAAGACCAGGCGGTTGATGCAGAGAAAGAAATTCAAGACTTAACCAACAAGTATATATCGCTGGTTGACAAGCATCTTGCATCCAAGGAAAAAGAGATCATGAGCGTTTAATTCGCCAATCTCACCCCCAATAAGATAATCGCCATCCCTACCACTTGCATCAAGGTGATGGTTTCTCCGGTTGTGATTCCCCATGCAATGGCAACAAACGGAATTCCATATGTTACCATAGAGGCAAATACTGGACCGGCTTTTTTCATCAACATATAGAAGGTTACTGATGCAACACCTGTTCCCATAATACCCAATACTGCAGCAGCAATGGTTCCACTGGTCCATTCACCGCTCATCAAACGCGGGTCGGTGAAATATCCTGTCAGAAATAATATCAGCAGCGTTGGTAGGATGAGGGAAGTAAATGCGATCGTTGCAATGTGCATGGGCGCAGCATTTTGAATATATTTTGATACCACATTTACATTCAAGCCATAGCACAAGGTAGCTATCACAACAAAAAATGCATATCCTATGTATTGAAAACTGATTCCTTTGTTTCCGTTCAACAGCAATACCAACATGCCCGCAAATCCCATGATCATTCCAGCCCATTTGATCCATCCCAGCTTCATATTAAAAAAAGCAGTTCCGATGGCGATTGTTGCTAATGGAGTAAGTGCATTGAGAATACCTGCAAGAGAGCTATCAATT
>RFVQ01000347.1 GCA_009922495.1 Chitinophagia bacterium | reverse complement strand
CCATTGGCCAGATCACTTTGATAATTGAATTCAGACTGCCAGCGATAAACAAAGTTGAAGCCCAAACGCTTGTTCTTGCCGATTCCTGCATTACCAAATGATGCATTACCACGATATTTGGGTGCATTGAAATAGGTGATGAAACCATTTTCAACATCCCCCAGTACATCTGATGAAATGTTGCTGCTCAGGTAAAATCCTTTGTTGAAACGATATTCAAGTGAAATACCCCAACCATTGGTTTTTACTTTGGTGGGGGAATTGATGGGGATTGAAAGAATTCTTCTTTTGGATGCTACCAATATATCAGCAGGTGAAGGAGTTGCGGTAATAGATTGTGCAACCACTACGCGGGTAATGAAATCCTGGTAATTACCCAGATAGGCATAGGCATCAACCAACAAACGAGATTTTGCCAAAAGTCCCCTATACCCAACTTCGTAGGATGTAACTGCTTCTGGTTTGAAATCAGTAAACTCCTGCACCTTCAATTGTCCTGCACCCAATGCAGCGACAGAATAAACAGGGTTGTTTTTGATGTTGTAGAATTCCTTCATCTTGGGAACACCACCAATCAGGATGGCACCACCAGCCTCCAGGTCAATGTATTGCTGTTGGGTGGAGGGGAACCTGTAGGCAGTCTGATAAGAAAAACGAAGGTGATTATCCTTTGCCAATCTTATCAAGGCTGTGGCTCTTGGCGTAAATCTGCCTTTGAAATTTGAGTTCTTGTCATAGCGACCTGAAACGGTAAACTTGATGGCATCATCTGCGAATCCTTTGGCAAGTTGAAGGTATCCACCAAACTCGTTGATGGGAATTTTGCCTGCAGAGTCTGCAAACAAGGTTCCTTGAGAATTCAACAGGAACTGCCTGAAGTTACCTCCTACCAATACATCCAGTTTGTTGTCAACCAAATGGCTCAAATTGTATTGACCGTCGATGGCATAGAGGTTGGTTTTATCAATGAATCTACCACCACCTGCAGAAATGGGCCTTGCACGAACCGAGTCATATAGCTTCTGGAACCTTGCAGTACCCGGAGTAGGACGACCGATATCTGCCACTGAACGAGCCAAATTGTGCGCATTGATGGAAGTCAATCCACTCAAAAGACCATTCAAATAGGCTTGGCCATACTCAGTATACCATTGTGGAGAGGACTTCCAAGCTTCATTGAAAAGCCTGGTGGTAATGGTGGTATTATAAGATTGCCCGGCATTCTCCTGGGTAGTATAGGCTCTCACATACCAGTTTTTGTGCTTCAATTCAAATTTGTATTGTCCCATTTTCAGGTCCAACAGAGAATAACGGTCACTTCCTGTATATACAGTGTTTCCTGTTCCCCAGAAACCTGAAAGAATGGCTTCTATTGAATTGGTCAATTTATAATTCAAAGAACCACCCATCTTGAAATTGATGGTATTGGGATTGGTTAC
>RFVQ01000346.1 GCA_009922495.1 Chitinophagia bacterium | reverse complement strand
ATGCGGCAGTAAATAGCGGTTCTTCAAAGTCGCTCTCATTTGGTATCGCGCCACGGGATCCTTCAAATGTACAAGTCACTGATACAGGGTCAAATCTCAAAGTAACCTGGACTGGTGCCGCTGGTTCGGCGCAATATCGAATTGCTCTTGTGGCTGACGGAAAACCATTACAAGTATTTACAACTAGCGACACTAATATTGTGATTCCAGCTGACTTAGCAATTGGTTATACAGTTTCAGTCGTTGCGCTTGGCGCGGGTGAATTAAAGTCAAACGCTGCTTCAGGAACATACACTCCGAAAATCAAGCCAACCCCAACCCCAACGTTACCCTGCTCATTGCACAGGCATACGAGCGGATGGTGACCTTTGTCAGCAGGTCAGGATTTCCGTCATTGTTGGAAAGAATGCAGGCCACAGAGATGAGCGCTCAACAACTGGCCGATGTTTATATCAGTACCCTTCAGGCCGAATTCGAACACAATCTTTCTCAACAGATCTATCTGCCCGAACAAATCTGGCAGGCGATCATAGACATGAAAGAACAGCAGATTTTTATTCTCCGCCAGATCAAGCAAAGTCTTCCTGAAAACGCGCCTGCCAACCTGCTATCAATGGCCATAGATAGTTTTCTACAGGCGGATCCAAATGCCAGCATGCAACCTATGATCCTGGAACTATTGAAAACGGAAGCAAGAAAAAACCTAAATACCCTCCAAAATACCTGAAATGGAAACAAAGCAATTCAACGACTCAGGTATTGAGATCAAAAAAGTATACGGACCCGATGATGCACCCGTCACACATCCCCTACCGGGTCAATTCCCCTTCACCAGAGGAATACAGGAAGATATGTACCGGGGCAGGCATTGGACCATGCGGCAATATGCCGGATTCTCTACCGCAGAAGAAAGCAACCGGCGATACCATTTCCTTTTGAATCAGGGTGTAACCGGACTCAGTGTGGCATTCGACCTTCCTACACAAATCGGCTATGACAGCGATCATCCCTTGTCGGAGGGCGAAGTTGGCAAGGTGGGGGTGGCCATCGACAGCATGGAAGACATGGAAAGATTATTTGATGGGATCGACCTGCAAAAAGTCTCCACCTCCATGACCATCAATGCCACGGCATTTATTCTCCTTGCGCTATACGTGGCCGTTGCCAAAAAGAAAGGGGCTGATATCAAAGCGCTCTCCGGAACCATACAAAATGACATCCTCAAAGAATATGCGGCCAGAGGAACCTACATTTACCCGCCAAAACCTTCCTTGAGAATCATCACAGACATCTTTGAATGGTGCAATGACCAGATGCCCAAGTGGAATACCATTTCCATCTCAGGATACCATATCCGCGAAGCAGGAAGCACAGCCGCACAAGAAGCCGCCTTCACCCTGTGCAACGGCAAAGAATATGTAAAGGCAGCATTGGAAAAAG
>RFVQ01000345.1 GCA_009922495.1 Chitinophagia bacterium | reverse complement strand
GAATGTCCGGGTTTGGGTGAAATCACCGTTGATGTTGCCTACGGCGGAAACTTCTATGCCATTGTTGATGTGCAGCAAAATTTCGCAGGACTGGAGCACTACAGCGCCGATCAGTTGATCAGCATGGCAAGGCAACTCAGAAAAAACATCAATGCGAAATATTCATTTGTGCATCCGGAAGATCCCACCATCCATGGTTGCAGCCATGTACTCTGGTGTGGCAAAGTGATTGATCCAAGTTCAACGGCAAGAAATGCTGTCTTCTATGGAGACAAGGCCATCGATCGGTCTCCCTGCGGAACAGGCACGAGTGCAAGGATGGCGCAATGGTACAGCCAGGGCAAACTGAAAAAAGGGGATGTCTTTGTGCACGAGAGCATCATCGGAAGCAAATTCATCGGACGCATCGAAGAAGAAACATCCGTGGCCGGTAAACCCGCCATGCGTCCTTCTATCGAAGGCTGGGCCAAAATATATGGACACAATACCATTTCCATCGATCCTGCCGACGATCCCTATGCCCATGGATTCCAGGTTATTTAATCTTCACCATTGATATCAAATCATCTCATGAAAAAATTCTTTCCCAAGTGCTTGCTTTTTGCTTCTTTGTTTTTTCAACAATTGGTGGCACAAGACAAGCAACCAGATGTCATCTGGTACGACAAGCCTGCCAAAGTTTTTGAAGAGGCCATTCCCATTGGCAATGGCAGAATGGGAGGCATGGTATATGGGGGAATACAGCAAGACAGGATCTCCTTGAATGAGGCAACGCTTTGGGGGGGCTATCCGGTCGACCCCAACATGAACCCCCAAGCCAAGGAATACCTGCCCTTGGTCAGGAAGGCACTCCAGGAGGAGAATTATAAAAAAGCCGACAGCCTGCTGCGGTTCATCCAGGGCAAGTTCTCGTCCTCCTATGCTCCGTTGGGCAACCTCTTGCTAGACATGAACATCAGTGGTCCGGTTTATAACTATCAGCGCAGGTTGGACATGTCAACTGGTATCGTTTCCGTATCATTTGAAGCAGATGCTACCAGTTATACCAGAGAATATTTTATTTCTCATCCACAACAGTTGATGTTCATCCGGTTCAGGGCCAATGGGAAAAACAAATTGGATTTGAGTTCAACCTTCAACAGCCTCTTGCCAAACCGTGTAACATCAGAACTGGGCGAGTTCATGCCATTCAACAACAGCCTGCAGATGAAAGGCATGGCTCCTTCACTGGCTGAACCCAACTATCGCGGCAACATGCCCCATGCGGTTCAATATGATTCGAGCAAGTCCATGCGCTTCATGACAGAAGCTGTTGTCTATAAAACCGATGGCAAGGTGAACACGGACGCCAATCATCAGCGGCTGATGGTATCCAACGCGACCGAGATCATTCTGGCAGTTTCCATGGCAACCAGTTTCAACGGATACGACAAGAATCCC
>RFVQ01000344.1 GCA_009922495.1 Chitinophagia bacterium | reverse complement strand
AAAGGAAATATTGAGCAGAGCAAGAACCGCTTCTTTGTGCAGGGAGATCCGGGCGCCATTCTCGTGATTGAATTTGTGAAAGAGACCCGTGAGGAAATATTAGCGATCACGGCACAAGTGGAAGCTGAGATGAGAGCCGCGGGACTCGGATATCATTTTCCGGTTTTGTTTGGTGCGGATACCAAAAAGATTTGGACACTCCGCAAAGCAGGACTCGGTTTGCTCAGCAATCTTCCCGGAGACGAAAAGGCAGTGCCGGTGATAGAAGATACGGCGGTGGATGTGGAAGATCTTCCTGCCTACATTGCTGAGTTCAACGAGATTTTGAAAAAACACGGATTGTATTCCGTGCACTATGCCCATGCGGGTTCCGGTGAATTGCATTTGAGGCCCATCATCAACCTGAAGACCCAAGAGGGCAATCAATTGTTCAGGACCATTGCAGAAGATGTGGCCACGCTGGTGAAAAAATACAAGGGATCGCTGAGTGGGGAACATGGTGATGGAAGGTTGCGTGGGGAATTCATCCGGCAGATGGTGGGCGACAAGAATTACGCCTTGCTCAAAGAAGTGAAACAGGTATGGGATCCGCAGCATATTTTCAATCCCAACAAGATCGTGGATACGCCGCCGATGGATACGATGCTGCGCTATGAACCTGGACAATTCACGCCGGAGTTCAAAACCATCTTCCGTTTTCACCAGCAGGATATTTTGCAGCATGCAGAGCAATGCAATGGCTCCGGTGATTGCAGAAAATCCCATTTATCAGGCGGTACGATGTGCCCCAGTTATATGGCCACCCGCAACGAGAAAGATACAACCAGAGCCAGGGCCAATATTCTGCGTGAATTTCTGACCCATTCCAACAAGGTGAACCGCTATGATCACAAAGAGATCTATGAAGTGATGTCACTTTGTTTGAGTTGCAAGGCTTGCAAAAGTGAATGCCCTTCGAATGTTGACATGGCCAAGCTGAAGGCCGAGTTTCTGCAACATTATTATGATGCAAATGGCGTTCCCTTCCGGTCAAGGCTGATTGCGAATTTTACGGCTACTGCAAAGCTCGGTTCTCTTTTCCCCGGCTTGTACAATTGGGGGATGGACAACAAATTGATTGGGGGAATGATCAAAAGACTTTCCGGTTTTGCGGTGAAGCGTTCAATGCCATCTATCTCAAAACAGACGGTGAGAAGCTGGTATAGAAAGCACCAGTCTGTTCAGGCCTTGCAGCAATTTGAGAAGCGGGTGTATTTTTTCTGTGATGAATTCACCAATTACAATGATGCACACATCGGTATCAAAGCCATTCAACTTTTGAACGCCTTGGGGTATGAGGTCATCATTCCCTATCACGAAGAGAGTGGCAGGACCTGGTTGTCGAAAGGGCTGGTTCGCAAGGCACAACAAATTGTAAACCGGAACATTGAATTGTTGCAG
>RFVQ01000343.1 GCA_009922495.1 Chitinophagia bacterium | reverse complement strand
AAGTTTGCCCCAAGCAACCACGCGATGCCATTGTGTCTTCTCTTGAGTTTCACCATCTTTGGTGTACTTCTCGGAAGTCGCAATGTTGAAATTGGCTACGTTTGTTCCGTTCTGCGTCGAACGAACTTCAGGATCTCCACCCAAACGACCAAGCAACTGAACGCGATTCAAACTTTTCATAAAACACCTCATAACTATCCTCTGAAGCCACACCATGCGGAATCAGGGTGAAAAGTTTCTACTTTCATTCTGGAACCGTGTCAAGAGAGCGTTGAAAAACAAAAAATACTAATATAATTCAAAAGCTTTTTGTAAATGACTTTTCAAAACGAAAATAATGGATAAGCTGTCTTTCGTAATGGGTTATCAAATGGCCCATTAACGGGTTGAACAATGGATAATGAAAGGGTTTGCAAATGGCCAGAAAATCATTCTTGGGTGGAAGCGACAATGCTCCTGCACCATTGCCAGATATAGATATTGAAAGCATTTTGAATGAAATTGATGAGGAAAACGCCTTGGAAGACCAAGACCTCCTCGAACCGGCAAAATTGACTTTACCTGAACCACCACTTGATCCTGTTGTAACAACAAGCAGAAATTATCAGTCCAAGTGGAAAAATGACCTTCCAAATGACTTCGACATCTTCAGGGATCTCACTGGAGAGTGGCTTGAAAAGAACGCAAAGCAGCCAGTTTATTACGTTATTTACCGTGATTCCAGATCGAATTACGTTGCAGAACGCTATCCACCTTACTCCTGGGCAAAGCTTCAACAAGAGTTTGGCGCTGGGTACTACATCGTCATCGCAAAGGAGCGCGGAACGAACCGAGTTGTTATCCAACAACCTAGACTTGTTGAAGATTTCAAGGCAGTTGAAAAACAATCAGATGTGAAAAAGGAGCAGGAAGTGAGCGCACACGATATTAGCCGCATTTTGGATGAAAAACTTTCAGTATATAGACCAAAAGAACCGCAAACACAGCAACCCTCCATAACGGAATTGCTGACACTTGTCTTCAGTCTGCAAGAAAAAGCCGTTGCAAGACAACCCCAGAATAATGACTCAGCTCTAATCGGGAATATCATTAGCCTGGTTCAATCACAAAACGACAAATCAACTCAAACAGCTCAGGAACAGAGCCGGATGATGATTGAGATGTTCACCAAGATGGCTGAAAACACCAATTCAGTTGTGCGTGCCATCAATGAAAATCAGCAAAAGATGTTTGAAAAGATGAACGAGCGAATTGAAACAGTGGTCAAGGAAATGAACAAGCCAGTGCAATCAGGTCTTTCCTACAGCCCGCAAGAAATTATTGAAATGCAGCAAAGGGCTCAGCAGACAGGATTTGAGATGTGGTCGCGGCTTGAGACAATGGCTGAGTCAAAGGCACGCCAGCGCATTGAAATCATGGAAAGCATCAAGACCGAAGAAATTGAAGAAGCAAAACCAAAGCCTTTGAGTG
>RFVQ01000342.1 GCA_009922495.1 Chitinophagia bacterium | reverse complement strand
GGAAAGACCTTCACGGTATCAATGCCCATGCCCGCCAGAAAGCCGATGGACGCGGGCTGCAGCCGATCTCCTTTGGACAAGGCATGCGCGCCTCTTTGGATCTCAGAACCGATGGGTCTTACATTGTCGCCTTTTGGCAAGGGCGTTTCCGGCAAATGCAACACCCCTTTTTCTACCCTTGCTTTTTCCTGTACCAATACCGTATCGGCACCATTGGGAACAGCCGCTCCGGTAAATATCCTTATCGCTTTTCCGGGCAGCAGTGTGAATTGTTGCTGATTGCCTGCCGCCATCTCACCTTCCAGTTCATAGGTCGATCTTCCTTCTTCCAACGCAAAAGCATAGCCATCCATGCTGGATTGCGGATAAGCCGGAATATCGTAGGGGGAGAGGATGTCTTCCGCAAGGGTTAATCCCGCTGCTTCCTGAAGAGGCAATTCAACAGGATCGAGGGAGTGAACAAGATCGTGGATCAGCTCCTTCGCTTTGCTTACTGGTATCATCAGCTCTATACGCATGTCATTTCGCACCAAAAGTAAGGGTCATATAATAAAATCCACCAACAGAGGGTCCTCCGAGAAAAGAACGATAGGATCGATTCATCAGGTTATTGGCTCCACACTTTACCTGAAGGGGTTGCCGTTGAAAGGAATATTCAACAGAAGAGTCGAGCGATTGGTATGCCGGCACATGCCCTGAAACCAGAAAAGAAAGCCATTGAAAGGCATCCTGCCAACGCCATGCTGCACTGGCTTTCCATTGCTTCCAGCTTTCATGGGTAGAGACAGACATCACGGCGGTCCATGATGGAGTATTGAATCCATCTTCCAATCCATCCTGTTGTCCGCGTTTTGTCAAACGGGTATAGCTCACATGCGAAGAAAATAGGAATGACTTGGGATGCAGATAAGAAACCCCTACTCCGAATCCGTGGTTCTGTACCGCAGACAGGGAATTGGTCCACATCCGATAAGGCTTTTGCTTGGTTCGGTCATACAGAAAGAACGGGATCGAATCAGTTACAGTTGTATTGGGCACATTCATGTTCACCTGCGCAATAAAAGCCTTGTAATGGTTCAGGTAGATGTCAGCATCCAGCAGAAAATGACCGCGACCAAACATGCGCCTGAATCCTACCTCAACCGACTTGACCCTTTCGGGTTGGAGATAACTATAAGGACTTTTCTGAAGCAATGATTTGTTTTGGGTAATCGCTTGCTGTAATGAACTTCCATTGCGATTCATGTCATTCAGCACTGCCGATTGAAAAGCTGCGATGGAGGTCTGTATCCATCCATTTTCAAAAATGCCATTGGACATGATGGGCAAGCCGCCAACGCGTTTAACACCGCCACTGTTGACGTTGGTGAAGGCTTCAAAGATGATGGGGAACCGGTACCCGATCTGCGCATTTGCCCTGAAACTGGTTCTGGTATTGGGTCGGTAAACAGTTGTCAACCTGGGACTATA
>RFVQ01000341.1 GCA_009922495.1 Chitinophagia bacterium | reverse complement strand
CCCCGTGTTTGGGATGGCAGCAACGACCAAGGACATGCGACCTTCTACCAGCGTTGGTTAAACCTGGAAGATGGTCAAGCTCCCTCCATGGCTGACAATGTCAAGTGGGCGATTAGCTACCAGATCGGCTGGATGTACCTCCGATACTTCGGTTGGAACTTCATTGGCAAACAAAATGATATCCAGGGATTTGGCAACAAGCGGGATGGCAACTCACTGACCGGCATCGCGCCCGTCGACAATACCCTGCTCAAAGACCAGGCCAAACTGCCTTCCAGCATCCAGCACAACAAGGCCAACAACAAACTCTTTGCATTGCCCTTCATATTGGGACTGATCGGCATCTTCTATCAATACAACAAAGACCGCAAGGGATCATTTGTATCCTTCCTGCTTTTCTTCTTCACGGGTCTCGCAATTGTCTTCTACTTGAACCAAGCGGGCAACCAGCCACGTGAGCGTGACTATGCTTATGTGGGTTCTTTCTACGCCTTTGCCATCTGGATTGGTTTAGGAGTATTGCAGGTCAAGGATTGGTTGGCAAAATTCACCAACGCAACTGTTTCCAACTATGCTGCTGGCTTGATCTGTCTCCTGGCTGTTCCAACCCTGACTTCTGATCAGATCGAAGGCGGGAAGCGTGATTATATCCGCTTCTTTGAGCGTGCCGGCATCAGCGACCAGAACCGTTATGTAGACCTCTACAGCCTCATGCACGATTTCATCGGCAGTGATGACCAATCCGCACAAGTGCAAATGCAAGACGGCACCTGGATGAACTACCTGCCCGTGAAAAAAGTAAGCGTACCCGTTGATACCACCTTTGTTAGGAAAAACGGCACCGTAGAACCCGGTGATGCCGTTCCCTCAGAGATCAGGTTCGACCTGCCCAAGGACATTCTGTTGAAGAATGACATGGCCGTGCTCAACATCATCGCAGCCAACAAATGGAATCGTCCCATTTACTTTACTTCACCCTTTGGTGAACTGGGCTTTGGCAGCTATCTCCGGAACGAAGGACAGGCCTATCGCCTGGTACCGGTGCAGGGACAAAACATGCTCAACTCTAGAGCCTCTTATGAGACCCTGAAGAATAAGTTTGCCTTTGGCAGCGCCAACATCCCAGGTGTTTACTTCGACGAAGAAAACCGCAGACACCTGATCGGCATCAGACAAGCTTTTGCAGAAGCTGCGAACCAGCTGGCACTCGAGGGACAGACAGAGAAGGCAAAGGAATTGCTGAACATTGCCGACAAAAACCTGCTTACAGAGAATTTCCCCTATGCCATGGTAAGCCGCCAAAACCAACACAATACCGTAACGGTTCAATTCCTGGAAGCTGCTTACAAAGCAGGCGACAAGAAACTGGCACAGAAAGTGGCAGCAGCCCTGAACAAAGACCTGAGTGAACAACTCTCCTACTATGCTTACCTAGGGAATATGTCTGCGGTAGAACTCCAGCAGGCTGTG
>RFVQ01000035.1 GCA_009922495.1 Chitinophagia bacterium | reverse complement strand
CTGGCCTTCATGGCATTGTCCATGCAAATCTCCATGGTCAGGTAGAAATGCGGTGCTGTATACATGCTCTCACCCAACCTCCTGGCAATGGTTTTGCGCATGGAAGTGAGGGGTGTATCCGTAAATCCTTCTTGTCCGCTTACCACCACTTTTGCAACTGCTGGTGCAGCAGAAACAGCTGCGGCAGGGGCAGATACAAAATCATCTACGTCTTTCTTGATGATCCTTCCATAGTCACCCGAACCGGCTACTTTGGAAAGATCAATTCCTTTTTCTTTGGCCAGCATTTTGGCGAGGGGGGATGCTTTCACCCTGCCATCCATCAAAGAAGTGGAAGGCGTGTGGGAAGCAGGGGATGCAGCGCTTGAAGCAGATGCAGCTGGTGTTGCAGCTTCGGCAGCTGGTGCAGCAACTGGCGCATCAAGAGATCCCAAGAGAGATGAAATATCTGTTCCGGCCTTGCCTATGATCGCTATAACATCGTTTACTTTGGCCGAGGCTCCTTCGGGAACACCAATGTGCAACAGTGTTCCATCGGTATAGCCCACCACTTCCATGGTAGCCTTATCGGTTTCTACATCGGCCAGGTTGTCATCAGCCTTGACATTCTCACCTACTTTCTTGTTCCACTGAACAATCTTACCCGAAGTCATGGTGTCGCTCAGCAAGGGCATTCTGATTACGGTAACGCCCAGTTGTTCAGGGGTTACAGTGGGTGTTGAAGGAGCCGCTGCACTTTGAGGGGTTGGTGCAGGGGCAGGAGCTGCGGAGGGAGCAGGTGCAGCACTTGCAGAAACCAATGATTGGATATCTTCACCCGCTTTGCCTACAATGGCGATGATTTCGTTGACTTTTGCTGCATCGCCTTCTTTGACACCGATATACAACAGGGTGCCATCCGCATAACCCACCACTTCCATGGTAGCTTTGTCAGTTTCTACATCAGCCAATACATCATCGCTTTTCACCGTATCACCTACCTTCTTGTTCCACTTCACGATCTTACCCTCTGTCATGGTATCACTGAGGAGGGGCATTCTGATCACTTCGGCCATATCCCTATGTTGCTTTGGTTTTGAATAAAATTGAGGCCCGAAATTACGTCAAAATGAACAAATTGGACAAAAGCCGGGAAAGTTTTGGCGGATAGCACTCAATAGTCGAGATCCAGGTTCAACTGGTCCCTCAATTCCTTGATATTGGGGTACAGTGAAACCATTTTAAGGTACTGATCCCTCAGGGTCATGGACTGTTCCGGCTTGGTTGTTTCGACTTCTGCAGATGGGTCTAATACCAATTTGAATTGGATGGTGGTGTTTTTAAAGAATTCCTGTATATGGATGAGCAGACCCACCCGTTCATTTTCAATGAACTGCATCTGAATTTTTGAAAAGGACAGGACCTCAAACATGTTTTCGGTAAGGATGGTCAAGACAGCCATCCTCAGGTTGCTCTGACTGGATACCTGGTTGTTGTCGAGCAGTTTCTGCAAATATTTTTCCCAGGCCTCTTGCAGTCTTTCCTGGGTGATCGGTTCTGCTACGGTTAAGTCCTGCTTGCGGTGTTGCATCTGTTCCCTGATCTTCTTCAAAGCCCCCAAACCTGGTCCACTGGTAGGCTCGGGCATTTCATTTTTTTGGTTGAGGGGACTGGGATTGACAGGGGAAGGATTGGCAACAGCAGGATTTGTTGCTGCTGGGGTAGGCACTGAAATTTCAGCTTTCGAAGACTTGGTTTTGGTTTCCTGAATAAAAAGCTTGGGCTCCTGTTTTTTCATTTCACGCATGGAAATGGTCCGGAAACTCACTGCTCTTAGTTCATCCAGCCGTTTTTTTTTACCAGTGGTATCCTCTTCTACCAGGGTGATCGCCTGTTTCAAATAGGTGAGTCTGATCAGGTGAAATTCAACATGCAATTTTTTGTTGCGTGCCTGTTTGAAACCAAGCTCTGCCTCGTTCAGGATATTCAGGCTTCCAATGATGTAAGCGGTTGACAGAGATGCTGCCGCTGCAATGTATCGGTTCCGAAATCCTTCCACCACCTGCAACATAGACAATGACCTAGGGTCACGACTGACCAGTAGATTACGGAAGAACTCAGACAATAAATTCAGCACCATATCGCCTTCAAATCCCTTTTCATCGATCTCCTTGTACAGGTTTAAAACGGCTGGAAGGTCTTCTTGTTCCAGCATTTCCAGGAGTCGAAAGAAATGATCTTCATCGAGCAAATTCAAATGCTCCAATGTATTGGCATAGGTAAGATGCCCGTTGGTGAAACTGACGATCTTGTCCAGGATGCTCAAGGCATCGCGCATGCAGCCATCGCTTTTTTGGGCAATGACTTGCAGGGCAGAGGCTTCTGCATCGATCTTTTCCTTGACCGCTATTTCCTGCAGGTGTTCAACGATATCATTCGGTGTGATCCGCTTGAAGTCGAATATCTGACAGCGGGATAGAATGGTTGGAAGGATCTTGTGTTTTTCAGTGGTTGCCAGGATGAAGATGGCATGGGCAGGGGGTTCCTCCAATGTTTTCAAAAATGCATTGAAGGCAGAGGTACTGAGCATGTGCACCTCATCAATGATATAAATCTTGTATTTCCCGGCTTGTGGACTGAACCTGACCTGCTCAATCAATTCTCGGATATCATCCACAGAATTGTTACTGGCAGCATCCAATTCGTGCACACTAAAGGAGGTTCCTTTGTTGAAAGACTGACAGGAAGCACATTGGTCGCATGCCTCACCTTCTGCTGTGAGGTTTTCACAGTTGATGGTTTTGGCCAGGATCCTGGCACAGGTTGTTTTTCCTACACCCCTGGGTCCACAAAACAAAAAGGCATGTGCAAGATGCTGTTGTAAAATCGCATTTTTAAGTGTAGTGGTGATATGCGATTGACCCACTACGGTATTGAAATGCTGAGGCCTGTACTTTCTTGCCGATACTACGAAATGCTCCATCGGCTGCAATTTAAAAGAAAAAGCCTTTGCCTTTTTTATTATCTTGTCTCAAATTCTTGCCATGGAAAAATACATCCTCGCATTGGACCAGGGAACGACCAGTTCCAGGGCCATTTTGTTCGACATAAACGGAACCATTGCCGCTGTTGCCCAAAAGGAATTCACACAGATATTCCCTCAGGCCGGCTGGGTGGAACATGATGCCATGGAGATCTGGGTGAGTCAGGCCACTGTTGCCAAAGAGGTCATGCTGAAATTGGGCATAAAATCAGAGCAGGTTGCAGCCATCGGCATTACCAATCAACGAGAGACAACAGTGGTCTGGAACAGATCAACCGGCATGCCTGTATCCAATGCCATTGTATGGCAGGACAGAAGAACGGCAGCCTACTGCGACGAATTGAGAAAAGCTGGAAAAGCAGACATGATCAAGCAAAAGACCGGATTGGTGGTGGATGCCTATTTCTCCGGCACCAAACTGAAATGGATCCTCGATCATGTGGAGGGGGCAAGGGAATTGGCGGAAAAAGGGGAGTTGGCTTTTGGAACCATTGATAGCTGGCTGCTGTGGAAACTGACCGAAGGAAAAGTACATGCTACGGATGTCAGCAACGCATCCAGGACCATGTTATTCAACTTGGAAACATTGCAATGGGATGAGGAACTTTTAACACTCATGAACATTCCTTCCTCTCTGCTGCCAAAGGTTTGCAGCAACAGTGAAGTATATGGCTTTGCCCATGCACTGGGAATGCCGGATGTGCCGGTTGCAGGCATGGCAGGTGATCAGCAATCTGCTTTGTTTGGACAAATGTGCATCCGTGAAGGAATGGTAAAGAATACCTATGGCACCGGTTGTTTCATGTTGATGAATACAGGCACCAAGGCAGTCCAATCTAAAAACAATCTCCTCACTACCATCGCCTGGCAAATCAAAGGGGAAACGCATTATGCACTGGAAGGCAGTGTATTCATTGCCGGTGCTGCGGTTCAATGGTTGAGGGATGGACTCAAGATCATCCGACAATCAGCCGATGTCCAGCCGTTGGCTGCTTCCGTAGAAGATACAGATGGCGTGGTGGTGGTGCCTGCTTTTTCCGGTCTCGGCGCCCCTCACTGGAATCCTTATGCACGCGGTACCATCTTTGGTATCACAAGAGGTACAACCGACGCGCACATTGCAAGGGCTACGCTGGAAAGCATCGCTTATCAAACAGTTGACGTACTCAAGGCCATGGAATCGGATGCCGGTCTGCCCATTGCAGAATTGCGTGTGGATGGCGGGGCTACGGTGAATGACCTCATGATGCAGTTTCAGTCAGATATCTTACCTGTTAAGGTATTGAGACCGGAAATCATTGAAACCACTGCGTTGGGGGCAGCCTATTTAGCAGGATTGGCAGTTGGTTTCTGGGAAAGCATCGATGCCATTTCTTCACAATGGAGGGTGTCCGGTAGTTTTGTTCCACAGAAAAATGATGAATGGAGAAAAACCAAATTGGGGCTTTGGCACAAGGCAGTTAAAGCCGTTCTCCACTGGACCCGTGAATCTTGAATATTGAGCTGAATGCTGAGCAGGGTACTGTCCATAGAAGAACTAAAAAAAATACCGGAGTGGGACATTCTCGTGATCGGAGGAGGTGCCACAGGTTTGGGTATTGCAGTAGATGCAGCCCAGCGGGGATTCAAAACCCTGCTGGTGGAAAAGAATGATTTTGCCAAGGGAACCTCCAGCAGGAGCACCAAGTTGGTGCATGGCGGCGTTAGGTACCTTGCTCAGGGAAATATCAAGTTGGTAGTGGAAGCCTTGAGAGAAAGAGGGTATTTGTTGGCCAATGCCCCTCACCTGACCAGGGTCCAGCATTTTATCATACCCGCCTACGGGTATTTTCAAAAATGGTATTATGGAATTGGCTTGTTGCTCTACGATTTATTGTCCAACCGGCTTAGCCTGGGCAAGCCAAGCCTGCTGGGGAAGAACAAGGTTTTAAAGTTGCTGTCTGGTATCAGTGGAAAGGGACTGAAGGGAGGGGTGATGTATACCGATGGTCAATTTGACGATGCCAGACTGGCCATCAGCCTGGGACTCACGGCTGCTGATCTGGGAGCCACATTGCTGAATTACATGGCAGTTGTTGAACTCCTCAAAAAGGATGGGAAAATAGCAGGAGCCAAGTTGACGGATGAATTGACTGCCACAACCTATGAAGTAAAAAGCAAGGTTGTCATCAATGCAACGGGTGTTTTTGTAGACAGCATCCTGGACATGGATGATACCGCATCACCTGCAGCTGTCATGCCTTCACAAGGCGTTCATGTGGTGGTATCAAAAGATTTTTTCCCTGGAGAACAGGCCTTGATGATTCCCAAAACCCGTGACGGAAGAGTCTTGTTTGCAGTCCCCTGGCAAGGTGCAGTGGTCATCGGCACTACCGATACACCTCTTGACCAGATCAGCGAGGAACCCAGTGCATTGGACGAGGAGATTGATTTTATTTTGGATCACTTCAATCAATACAGCCAGAAAAAAATTGCAAGAGCGGATGTTTTGTCAGTATTCGCAGGACTAAGACCGCTGGTCAAAACATCCAATACCGGCAGTACCGCTTTCGCCTCAAGGGATCATACCATCCTGGTTTCGCCCAGCAACCTGATCACGATCACAGGAGGTAAATGGACCACTTACCGGAAAATGGCAAAAGATGCCGTGAACAATGCTGCCTTTGTTGCCAAACTTCCCATCGTCAAATGCCGAACAAGAAAGTTGCGTTTGCATGGATATGATCCACAAATAAAATATGGTGAGCCCTTGTCTGCCTATGGGTCTGATGCCATACAAATCAGAAAACTGATGGAAGAGCATCCCGATTGGGGATCAAAACTGCACCCCCATCATGATCATGTCAAGGCGGAAGTGATTTGGGCAGTCAGGATGGAAATGGCCATGCAGCTGGAAGATGTGTTGGCAAGAAGACTCAGGATTCTTTTTATTGACGCAGCTGCTGCCATAGCAGTTGCTCCGGAAGTGGCTAGTTTGATGGCCTTGGAATTGGGTAAATCAGCGGAGTGGGAGGAAGAACAGGTTGGAACATTTGTTGAAGTGGCCAAAGGATACCTTCCTTGATTTTTTTTCTTATTTTCAATCTACATAAAACCCTTACCATGACCCCCTTTGTAGCAGAAATTCTGGGAACAGCCATTTTGATTACCCTTGGTGCAGGTGTAGTTGCGAACGTTGTACTGAAAAACACCCATGGAAATGGATCGGGACTGATCGTGATTGCCATTGCCTGGGGAATGGCCGTTTTCACGGGTGTATACGTGTCTGCTGAAGCCAGTGGAGCCCATTTGAATCCTGCGGTAACCATTGGGCTTGCTGTAGCAGGCAAATTCAGTTGGGCAGATGTGCCAACCTATCTGTTGGCGCAATTCATTGGGGCGTTTATCGGTTCGGTTTTGAATTGGCTCACCTACAAAGCCCATTTTGATGCCACGGAAGATCCAGCTGCCATACTTGCGGTTTTTGCTACTGGCCCCGGCATCAACAAACCTTTCAACAATTTCTTGACCGAGACCCTGGCTACTTTTGTCTTTGTGTTGGGGGTGTTTTTCATTGAAAAAGGAGAAAACAAATTGGGATCCTTGGATGCCTTACCGGTCTCCCTGTTGGTGATTGCCATTGGACTGAGCATGGGCGGACCCACCGGATATGCCATCAATCCTGCAAGGGATCTGGGTCCTCGCATCATGCATGCTATCCTTCCCATTCCTCACAAGGGGTCCAGCAATTGGTCTTATGCACCCATTCCGGTATTGGGGCCCATAGTGGGAGCCATCCTGGCGGCGCTTCTCTACGCTAACCTGTAAAAAATAATTCGATACTATTTTTCTAATCTCCCCGCCTGACTTACCTTTGCGGCCTGAAACACAGATTTGTCCATTTCAAGCAAGCAATATGTCTACACAAGGTAAAATCAAACAGGTAATCGGAGCGGTAGTTGACGTTCAATTTGAAGGCCAGCTTCCTGAAATTTACAATGCGTTGGAACTCAAGAGAGAGAACGGCGACAAGCTGGTTCTTGAGGTGCAGCAGCACCTGGGGGAAGACAGTGTTAGGTGTATTGCCATGGATGGTACAGAAGGCCTGGTAAGGGGTACTGCAGTAGTAGATACCGGCAGAGCGATTGCCATGCCAACCGGTGAAGCCATCAATGGCCGACTTTTCAATGTCACAGGAGATCCCATCGATGGATTGCCAGCTGTTTCAAAAGAGAACGGACGTGCCATCCACGCCAAGCCACCCAAGTTTGAGGACCTGAGCACAGCTTCAGAAGTGCTGTTCACAGGTATCAAAGTCATCGACTTGATCGAACCTTATGCAAAAGGTGGTAAAATTGGACTTTTTGGTGGTGCGGGTGTAGGAAAAACAGTATTGATCCAGGAGCTGATCAACAATATTGCAAAGGGTTATGGTGGACTTTCTGTATTCGCCGGAGTAGGAGAGCGTACCCGTGAAGGAAATGATCTGTTGCGCGAAATGATCGAAGCAGGCATCATGAAATATGGTGATGACTTCAAGCACAGCATGGAAGAAGGCGGATGGGACCTTGACAAAGTGGACATGCAAGGATTGAAAGATTCTAAAGCAACTTTCGTATTCGGACAGATGAACGAGCCACCCGGAGCCCGTGCCCGTGTTGCCTTGAGTGGATTGACAATCGCAGAATATTTCCGTGATGGTGATGGTGAAGGAAAAGGAAAGGACATCCTGTTCTTTGTCGACAATATCTTCCGTTTCACACAGGCTGGTTCTGAGGTATCTGCCCTGTTGGGACGTATGCCTTCTGCCGTGGGTTATCAACCAACCCTGGCAACTGAGATGGGATTGATGCAGGAAAGAATTACTTCCACCCGCAACGGTTCCATTACCTCTGTACAGGCAGTATATGTTCCTGCGGATGATTTGACCGATCCGGCACCTGCCACAACTTTCGCCCACCTGGATGCGACAACCGTATTGAGCCGTAAGATCGCGGACTTGGGTATCTATCCTGCAGTAGATCCATTGGATTCAACCTCCAGGATCCTTACTCCCATGATCGTGGGTGAAGCACATTACAATTGTGCCAACAGGGTGAAGCTGATCCTTCAGCGTTACAAGGAGTTGCAAGACATCATCGCAATCCTGGGTATGGACGAATTGAGTGAAGAAGATAAACTCACTGTATCCCGTGCCCGTAAGGTGCAGCGTTTCCTCAGCCAGCCCTTCCATGTGGCAGAACAGTTCACCGGTTTGAAAGGTGTATTTGTAAGCATTGAGGATACGATCCGTGGATTCAACATGATCATGGATGGTGAAGTGGATGAATATCCAGAAGCAGCATTCAATTTGGTGGGTACCATTGAAGATGCTATCGAGAAGGGCAAGAAGATGATGGAGGCAGCCAAAGGTTAATCATTAAACAAGCAGACTGATGCAAATTGAAATCCTGACACCCGAAAAGAAATTGTTTGCCGGCAATGCCTATGGCATACAGTTGCCCGGCGTTGGTGGTTCGTTTGAAGTGTTGGAAAAACATGCCCCCATGGTCAGTGCCCTTGGAAATGGTGTTGTCAAAATTTTATTGGACAAAAGCGGTAAAAACAACAATGCCTACACGATCAAAGGTGGTTTCATTGAAGTGCTGGATAACAAAGTAACGGTACTTCTGGAAGGCGTATCTGCATCGTGATCAGTGAAACATATCATAATGAAAATGGGGGCTTTTGCCCCCATTTTCATTTCTATTTATTGAAAGACCCTTACGTAGTCGACGAACATCCACTGAGGAAAATAAGTGCTAGCATTGGGTGATCCCGGCCAGTTCCCACCAACGGCCACGTTGAAGAGGAAAAAGAATTTGTCATTGAAAGGATAGGTGGCACCTCCCAGGTCGGATACCAGGAATTCACCGATCAATTTATCATCGATCAGCATCCTCATTTTATCTGTTTCCCAAACCAGGCTGTAAACATGGTATTCATCAGGTATGGGCGTAGCATTGACATATGACTTGGAAATATTTCTGGAACCGGTTCCAGACTTAAAGTGAATGGTTGAATAGATTTTGGTCAGGTCATGTCCCAGGAATTCCAGGATATCAATTTCGCCACAGGTCGGCCATCCAGCTGTCGGGAAATTATCTCCCAACATCCACAAGGCTGGCCAAATTCCCTGACCCTTCGGCAGTTTCGCACGGATATCGATCCGTCCAAACTTGAAAGATTTTTTTCCCATGGTAGTAAGTCGGCTTGATGTGTAATTTTTGCTGCCCTTGCTTTCTTTGCGGGCTTCAATGATCATCTTGCCATTGCTCATGTACAGGTTGTCACCAGCTGTATAATATTCCAGTTCATTGTTGCCCCAACCGCAATTGGGACAACCATCCCCCACATCATAGTTCCAGTCGCCGGTATTCAAAGCACTGCCATTGAATTCATCTGCCCAGACCAGTGTTTTGCCGGTGTAGGAGGTTGGAGTAGTATACCCTATGTCCGTAACTGGAATTTTGGTATCATCATTGTCAATCGTTCCGGTTGCATAATTGGAGATGATCGTGCAGTTGACCCCTTCCGATAACGCTAATTGAAAATCATCCACTCCTTCTTTCAGGTCATCTCCCACAATGCTGATGGAAACTGTTTTTTGCGATTCACCGGCACTGAAAATGACTTTTTGGTCCACGGCGATAAAATCCTCGCCGGCCTTTGCGAATCCTTCTTTGGTAGTTACCCTTACCGATACTTCTTTGGTAGCAGGAGCACTGAGTTTGAGAACAAAGTCCATATTGGAATTCCCCCCATTGCCCTCTGGTTTGAAAACATCAGAAATGTTTAGGTTGGGAGTCGTCTCAGGAGTTCCCCCTCCAGTACTTTCTTTTTTACAGCTTCCGAGACTGATCAGAAGAAAAACCCCTGCGGTTGTTAAGTTTCTCACTTTACTAATTTTAGTGGGCTAATTTAATCATAAGACCCGAATACCTGATTTTCCGTTTAATTGATCGTACTGGTTTATTTTTGCCTGTGGTCAAAAATAAACAGCTTCCCCGCATCGCTATTTCACTCTATTTTTTTGTTTCTGGATTGATTTTTTCCAGTTGGGCATCCCGAATTCCCGTGATCAAGGATCGTTACGATCTCAATGAAGCTGAATTGGGGGCTTTGTTATTTATGTTGCCCATGGGGGCATTGGTGGCATTGCCTTTTGCCGGCTGGCTCATACACTTGTTTGGCAGCAAAAGAATGACCCTGATCACATTGTTGATATATGCCTGTCTTTTGATGGGGATTTCCATCCACATGGACATACGCTGGCTATCAGTTGTTCTTTTTGGATTTGGTGTATTGGGCAATCTTAATAATATTTCCATGAATGCACAGGGGCTTGCCGTACAAGAAAAGCTCGGCAAGCCTATTTTGTCCAGTCTTCATGCCATGTGGAGTATAGGTGCATTCTCGGGCGCAGCCATCACGGGGTTTTTAGAGAACACTTCCATATCGATGCATTATCTGATCATTGCTTCATCTGCTATAACAGCTGCGATTGTCTTTTCTTCTTACATGATAGCCGATCTTCCCCATGCTGGTGAAAAGCAGAAAATCTTCGTGCTTCCTAACCGCGGGCTTGTGCTTTTGGGTTTCATTTGTTTTTGTGTTGCCATGTCAGAGGGGGCTATGTCTGACTGGAGTTCCCTGTATTATCGGCAGGTAGTACATGATCTAATGTCTTCTACGACCATAGGCTATACGACTTTTGCGTTTTGTATGGCAATGGGAAGGTTTACGGGAGATCGTTTGGTACAAAGCTTCGGACATGCAAGGGTTTTGAAAATGAACGGTATTTTCATTTCAGCCGGGATGGCACTTTCATTGACAGTGCAATATCCAGCATGGGTCATAGTGGGTTTTGCATTGGTAGGATTTGGGGTATCTTCTGTTATGCCCATCGTTTACATGCTGGCTGCTAAAAGCAACTCCATGCCCCCTGCCATCGCACTTTCCGCTGTTAGCAGTGTAGGCTTCTCTGGTTTTTTGGTGGGACCGCCATTGATCGGATTTGTGGCACAAGCCATTGGTTTGAGGGCAGCACTGTTGATCTTGGTGTTGTTGGGATTTCTGATCTGGTCACTGTCTTTCAGGGTCAAAACAGGCAAGCTCAATTAAAGGAGGGGTCAAGGGGATAGTTGATCAAGGGTTTGAATTCTTCTCCCATTGCTTTTACGGCTTCTTTCCAAATGAGAGGTGTTTCTTCATGAAAAACCAATCTCCCATTCGAGGGGATGGTTAACCAGCTTTTCTCATCCATTTCCTCTTCAAGCTGTTGCTCTCCCCAACCAGAATAGCCAAGGTAAAAGCGGATATTGCTGTTGTTGCCCAGACCACTGTTGATCACAAATTTGGCTGCTTCAAGATCTCCTCCCCAATAAATCTCTTCTCCTACCCACAAGCTTTGCGGGATATGAGAGGGTAGGTTGTGCAGAAAATGAATATGGTCTTTTCCTACAGGCCCTCCATCATACAGCGGAAGAGAATAATTTCCAATTCCTTCGATATAATCTGCCACCAGGTGTTGTGTGGGCCGATTGATGGTAATGCCAAAAGAACCCGTTACCTGGTGTTCACACAAAAGCACAACCGCTCTCTGAAAGTTGATGTCTTTCATGAATGGTTCCGCGACCAGCAACATGCCTTTGTCGACCTTGATCATACTTTGAATATAATGTATTCAATTGGTATTTCCAAAAGCTCCGTTAATTAATGGTCAATCTGTACCTACATTGGCGCAGCTTCCTACCTTTGTCCTTCATGAAAAAAATCTTTCCCCTCATTACCGTTTTGATTACCATCTCCCTGATCGGGATCATTGTTATCCAATACAGTTGGTTGAAAAATATGATGGCCATCAGGAAGGAACAGGTTGCTGATAAAGTGGACATGGTGGAGTACGATGTGATCGAAGCATTGGTGGAAGCCAAGATGGGATCTACGCCTTCCATTCCCATGGATGTGCTTCCAAAGGACGCACAGGATGAGGTGTTGAGCATGCTGGGTACAAAGACACTGGCTGAAATGTATTCCATGCAAGACATCAAAAAACTCTTTCAGGATGCGTTTGCATCCCATGGGCTTAGCGGTGCTCAATTTGAATTTGCTGTCATGTCTCAATCCAACAATGTGGATTATGAAATGAAGTCACCGGGGTATGAAGAATATGTTGCAAAAGTAAAAACGGATACAGCCAATTATCTTCTGGAGACTTGGCCATTGGTGAGCTATACTTCAGATGGCTCAATGGCCTTGAATGCGGATGAGCGAATGGTTATCATTACCCATGATATCCAAAGTTTTGTGATTCGGTCCATGGGCTGGATGATTGCCATGTCAGTTGCGTTTACACTTATCATTGTTTCTGCATTTTATTTGACCATCAGGACCATCCTCACGCAGAAAAAGTTGAGTGAGATGAAAACCGATTTCATCAACAACATGACCCATGAGCTGCGTACACCCCTTGCTACTATCGCCATTGCAGTGGATACACTCAAGAATGAAAAGGTGATAGGAAACCGAGAGCAGCTTCTATCCATCGGACAAATCATCAAGACGGAAAACTTGCGCATGAATACGCAGGTTGAACAGATATTGCAGGCAGCCCAGTTGGATATCAACCAGGTATTGAAGGACAAGCAAGAGTTGCATGTACATGAGATCCTTCAAAAAATAGAGAGCAAATTTGCCTTGCAGATTGCAGAAAAGGATGCTGAACTGATCCTGCAACTGGAAGCAACAGAAGACAGGGTTTCTGGACATCCAGTACATTTCACCAACATGCTCAGCAATCTGGTAGACAATGCCTTGAAATATTCAAAGGAGGATGTTCCCCCCCGAATTGTTGTCAGCACATGCAACCGGAAAAAAAATATTGTCATCACGGTGGAAGACAATGGCATCGGTATGAAAAAAGAAACCTTGAGCAAGATTTTCGACAAGTTTTATCGGGTTCACACCGGTAATGTACACAATGTCAAGGGCTTTGGACTTGGCTTGAATTATACCCGAAAAATGGTGGAAGCCCATCTCGGTTCCATTGAGGTGGAAAGCATTTTGGGTGAAGGAAGCAAGTTCGTGGTATCTATTCCACTAGGCAACTGATCCCTTTTCAACAAAGAGCAGAGAGCCATCTCCATAACTGAGAAAACGATAGTTTTCCTTGAGGGCAATCTCATATGTTCTTTTCCAGTCATCACCCATGATGGCACCAATCAACAGCAACAGGGTCGATTGTGGCTGATGAAAATTGGTGATGAGACCCGATATCACCCTGAACCGATAACCCGGTGTGATGCAAATGCCTGTATGCCCTTTGATGCTGTTCATTTTTTTTCTTTCCATGAACGAAGACAGAAAGGCAAATACTGTAACACTGTCTGGCATTGATTCTTTTGTCAATGCAAGATGGTCCCACTGACCAAGATGAACCTGTGTCAATGTTTCATCCTCTTTCTTCCCCATCAGTTGCAGTCCAATCCAGTACAGGCTTTCCAATGTTCTGGTAGAAGTCGTGCCTACGGCAATGATGATTTTTTGGGTGTTGCACAATGATTGAATCAGCGAAAGTTCTACATCAAAAAACTCCTCATGCATCTGGTGTTCAGCGATCGTGGTACTCGTCACGGGTTTGAAAGTGCCAGCGCCTACGTGCAATGTGACAAAGGAATGATCGATAGCATGTGCAGCGAGATCACGGAATATACGATCCGTAAAATGCAATCCCGCAGTAGGCGCTGCTACTGAACCTTCATGCTGTGCATAAACGGTCTGGTATCTGGTGGCATCCTGCTCAGTGGCCATTCTTTTGATATAGGGAGGCAAGGGAATTTTTCCTGCAAGGGTCAAGAGTTCATGAAAAGGAAGAGCATTTTCCCAAGTGAATAAGATGATGGCATGATCTTCCTTTCTTTCCTTCAAGCTGGCTTTGATACTATCTTTTTTACCTGCATCATCATATTCCAGTTCAAGGGTTTCCTCCGGCTTCCATTTTTTCATTCCACCTACCATGCATTTCCATTCAGTCTGGTGCTGGTCATGCAATGCTGCATAAAGCCCATTCGCGGGTTCCAATAGAAAAATCTCGATGGATCCTCCTGTCTTTTTCATGAATTTCAAGCGTGCTGCAATGACCCGTGTATTGTTGAAAACCAGGTGGGAATGAGTGGGAAGATATTTTGCGAGATGCAGGTATTGGTCATGTTCTATTTGACCATTTCTCCATACCAGGAGTTTAGAAAGATCCCTTTCTGCCAATGGCTGCTCTGCAATGCTATCGGAGGGCAGGTTGTAGTCGTAATCGGCTATGGGAATGAGCGGGATGGAGGGGCTTTTTTTCATCAATTCACAGTTAATCCACAGGTTATTCACAGCTTTTACTACTCTAATCACATATGGGGTGGTTGATTCCCCTCAAATGCAGTGCTGACAAGGGTTCCAGCTGTGGATAAATATAGCGTGTCATTTTGGGATATGAAAGTGGGAAATTGTGTTAATTTGTGTCATTAAATGTTCATTCATCTAATTCATTGTAAATGATTGGTTTCATCGGCGAATATGAGGCTACCCTCGACAGCAAAGGTAGGTTTCTTCTGCCGGCAGGCGTAAAAAAACAGCTGCCGGAAGGGGAAATGCCTGTGTTCGTTGTCAACCGGGGTTTTGAAAAATGCCTCTCGATGTATCCGGTCCAAAGCTGGAAGCCCCTCTATGAAAGCATCAGCACTTTGAATGATTTTGACCCCAAGGTTCGTGAGTTCAGGCGTTTTTTCCTGAATGGGGCCATGCAACTGGAGTTGGACAGTGCCGGAAGGATATTGTTGCCGAAAAGCCTGATGGAATATGCGGGGTTGGAAAAAGACATCGTGCTGGTGTCGGCAATGAACAAAATGGAAATATGGGATAAAAATAAGTATCAGCAGTTCTTTGACAATTTTTCACCCGAAGCTTTCAGCAGCCTGGCTGCGGAAGTGATGGCGAAGAAAGACCAACAATGAAAACCAGGATCTAAAAATGTCGGACACGCAGCACAGCTTTGAGCAGGGGCTGGCGGTCACGGTGGATTGGTACCTGCAGAACT
>RFVQ01000340.1 GCA_009922495.1 Chitinophagia bacterium | reverse complement strand
CCTGAACTTCAACATGGTGGGCACCATCATCGAAAGGGTATCCGGAGAGCGGTTCGATCAGTATGTTAAGCATCATGTGCTGGATCCACTCGGATTGTATGGCGGCTATTGTGTCGACTCTCTGGATCGGAATCGCTTTGCTACCATTTATGAATATGGCAACAATGGACAATATACTGCTGCACCTGCGGCCTATGCATCCCGCAGCGAAGAACTGCAGAAATACGTTAGAGGATACAGCACGCCCATTTTTTCTCCCACCGGCGGCATGAAGATCAGTGCAAAAGACCTGGCGCAATACATGATCATGCACAGCAGGATGGGCAAGTACAAGGGTAAACGGATCCTCTCCCGCTCCAGTGCAGCAGAAATGCAAACACCCCTTTCATCTGATGAAAATTACGGATTGGCCATCGAAACAACGGACAAAATGATTCCGGGTAAATCGATGAAAGGGCATACCGGTGTGGCCTATGGACTCTTCAGTGCCATGTATTTTCATCCCAAAGAAAAATTCGGGATCGTGGTCATCAGCAATGGTTGTGACCCTCAATACGAAGAAGGTTACAATGCTGTCATCAGGAAAACCATCAATTCCCTTTACAAGGGACTGATCCAATAATATTAGAATACAATACCCATGTTTGTTTTTTCAGAAGAAAAGATCCATTGTGCACATGAATCTGAACTGGAAGCCATTTTGAAACTGGTCAACAGCGCCTATCGTGGAGAAAGCTCCCGCGCGGGCTGGACAACTGAAGCCGATCTGATTGCGGGTGAGGTAAGGATTGATATGCCCTCCCTGCAGGAAGTATTTGCCATGGAAGGGAGTCATGTTCTTGTCTATCAAAAGGAGGGTCAGATCATTGGCTGCGTCAACCTGCAAAACAAGAAGGAATATCTCTATCTCGGCATGTTCAGCGTTTCTCCACATTACCAAAATGCGGGCATTGGAAAAAAGTTGCTGAAGGCCGCCGAAGAAGTTGCTGATCAGCTGCAACTATCCAAGATACGGATGAGTGTCATAGCCGTCCGTGATGAACTGATCGCATGGTACAAACGAAATGGTTACGTGGATACCAGCGAGCGAATCCCCTTTCAGGAAGATGGCATGAGCGGAAAGCATCTTCGCGTATTGGAATTTGCTGTACTAGAAAAAACACTTACCGCCTGATTCCAACTATTGTTGATCATCATTGCTTGGCTACCACATCCATGCCCACCATTTGTATCAGGGTCTGGTTGCTTTTTGCCTTGTCGTTGACAAAGACAAAATAGAGATCGTGTTTGCCTTTTGTATCGGCAATGCCAATGTTCACAGTGGATTGTCCCCGTTGTGTTGAATTGATCATCTCAGATTTTCCGAGCAAAGTACCGGTGGGACTGTCTGCATGGATCTCAATGATACCACCCGCAGCAGATCCACGGAAATTTCCCATCACTTTTACTGCAAAAGCTGAAACACCCGTCA
>RFVQ01000339.1 GCA_009922495.1 Chitinophagia bacterium | reverse complement strand
TCCCTAACTGCTTGGAATACCGAGTCTTGAGAGCACCCACCGTAGCACTTGAATAACGGTTTGCCTTCTTCGTTCTCTGTGACGCATAAAGATGGATTCCTGTCCCCGTTACCCTGCCCGTGACTGCTTACAGGACAGCTCGCCATCCATTGCCCGTTCACCTTCTTTGCGTTGCCAAGCGCTTGCGCTATTTGTTCGGCTTGCATCTGTGTAGTTTCTTTCTAAATTTATTTTGTTAAGACTCGCCATGCTGTGGCTGCGCAAAAGGGAACTTGAGCATTGCCAATGGCTTTAAGTCTGTCCACCCTATTGGGAATCCCATCAACCATTCGTATAGGTTCGGGTTGATTGAATGTGGAATATGTGTCCCATTCTTTATTGCATTCTTGTATGCCCCAGAACCCCCCACATTTCCACCCCCGCTCGGAGTCGTTGGCGTAGGCCACAATCCAGATTCGGTCGCGTTTGTGCTTTGCTCCAACATCATCAGCTCCCAGCACTCCCCAGTTCGCATCGAACCCCATCGAGGCAAGGTCACACAATACTCTGTCGAGTCCTCGAATAGTGAGCATTGGTGAGTTCTCAATGAATGCGAACTTGGGTCGTACTTCGCGAATGACCCTAGCCATTTCTCGCCAGAGTCCTGATCGCTCTCCTTCGAGTCCATCTCCTTTTCCTGCTGCTGATATGTCCTGACAGGGAAATCCTCCTGTGACGACTTGGACCTTTCCACGCCAAGGCTTGCCGTCAAAGGTTCTGATGTCGTCCCAGATAGGGAATCTAGGTAAGAGTCCATCAGCTTGCCGTTGCAGTAAAACTCTGCGTGGGTAATCTTCGATTTCAACGGCACACACGGTACGCCACCCCAACAAATGTCCTGCAAGGATTCCTCCACCCCCACCCGCAAATAATGCCAACTCATTCATGCTTCTCCAATTCTTCTAATCTCTGCTCCAATTCGTATACCCTTTGAGCCAACGCAATGAGAAGCAGCATCCAAAATTCTTGTGTTGTTTGCATAGAGGAAAAAAAAGGGACTGATCAATCGACCAGTCCCTCTCATCTCGATGGTTAGAACATCTCGTCGTCTTCTGTCGCCTGTGCCATAGCAGTCTTAGGTGCTGCTTTTGGTTGTGGTGCTGGTGCTGGCGCACTCATCGTGATCTTGCCGTCACTATCAAATGTTTGCGTTCCATCATCCACCGCATCCATACCTGCAGGACGCTCGATCCAACTCACCACCGCAAAGTTAGGGATTCTTGTCGTCCCCTTTCCAATCTTCTCTAAGGTTGAACCCTTGTATTCAATTACTGGGTACTTTCCCGCGTTTTCTTTTTGTTGCGATTCAATTTCCTTCCACAGCTTCTCCAGTCCCATGTTTGGACCTGTTCCGTTGGCACTCCACTCTGCAACACCCATCTCTTTGTTGTAGAACTTGATGGAGAAACCTCGCTTGTGATCGGGTGAGGGTTGAGCACCCTTCTTGCCCAACACCACAT
>RFVQ01000338.1 GCA_009922495.1 Chitinophagia bacterium | reverse complement strand
TGGGGGCACTTTATGAGGATCAAACGACAAGCGGCTTGGCTTTCCTGGATATATCCACAGGAGAATTTTTTGTTGCGGAAGGAGACCAGGAATATGCAGAGAAGCTCATGCAAACTTTTCAGCCTGCAGAAGTATTGGTGGTCAAAGGAAGCCAGCAAGCCTTCCAGGACAAATACAACAAACGCTTTCATGCCTATGGTTTGGATGGATGGATTTTCGACAAACGATATGCCGAAGAAAACCTGCTACGCCATTTCGGGACCCATAGTTTGAAGGGCTTTGGGATCGATGAATTGCAGCATGGGGTGATTGCAGCGGGAGCAATCCTTCATTATCTCCAGGATACAGCCCATGCCAACAGCCATCATGTTGCTGTTATACGCCGCATCAACCGCGAAGAATATCTTTGGATGGATCAGTTCACCATTCGAAACCTTGAGTTGGTGTCATCTCCTGTTGCGCATGGTGCAACGCTTTTGAAAGCAATGGATGCTACAGTCTCTCCCATGGGAGCAAGAATGCTGAGGAGATGGATTTTGATGCCATTGGTGAACAAAGAAAAGATACAAGAGCGGTTGGACCTGGTGGAGAAATTACTCGGTAATACAGATGGAAGATCAAGTCTTTTGAATGCACTGAGAAATTGTGGGGATGTTGAGCGATTGGTAAGCAAGATACCCTCCCGCAAAATTGGTCCAAGAGAAATGCTGCAGCTGGCAAAAACGCTGCAGACCATTGCTGAGATCCAAACTTTGTCGGCAGGCATAGAGGATGATTATTTTTCTCGTTTGAATGCCAGCCTTGATCCTTGTTCTCTCATCCGTGATCGCATCTTCCAAGAGATTCAACAGGACCCGCCCGCTCAAACGCAAAAGGGTGGATACATGGCCATTGGGCTGAACGAGGAGCTGGACTACTATAGAAATCTTGCAACGGGTGGTAAAAATATTCTTCTGGAAATACAGCAACGCGAGGCTGTCAAAACCGGCATTTCATCCCTCAAGATCGGATTCAACAATGTATTTGGCTACTATTTAGAAGTTAGCAATGCGCACAAGGACAAAGTTCCGGCTGATTGGATAAGAAAACAGACGCTGACGAATGGAGAACGATACATTACACCTGAGTTAAAAGAATATGAAGAAAAGATATTAGGAGCAGAGGAGAAATTGTTGCAACTAGAGTCTATGCTCTATGAAAAATTGGTTGCATCCGTCCAGGAATATATTTTACCCTTGCAGCAAAATGCACATGTGCTTGCGATCCTGGATTGTCTGTGTTCTTTTTCACTAACGGCAGAAAAAAATGGTTACTGCAAACCTGTTATACAAGAGAGAGATGCATTGGAACTGAGGGCTGCCAGGCATCCTGTAATTGAGCAACTGCTTCCATTGGGAGAGAAATACATCGACAATGATTTGGTTTTGGACCGGGACACCTGTCAGGTAATCATCCTTACCGGTCCAAACATGAGCGGTAAGAGTGCTCTGTTGCGCCAAAC
>RFVQ01000337.1 GCA_009922495.1 Chitinophagia bacterium | reverse complement strand
GAAGGAAAGATCGAACTCAATAAAACCCTGGGAGACTATTTGCCCTGGGTAAAGGGAACCAACAAGGAAAAACTGGTGATCAGGGATATCTTATTGCATGAAGCTGGGCTCAAAGCATGGATCCCTTTTTACAAAGAGATCGCCGACAGTATTACCATGAAGGCATTGCCGGGATATTTCAGCAAAAAACAAAGTGGGCGATTCGGTATCAAGGTGGATGATTCGCTTTACATGAGAACTGATTGGAGAGATACCATGATCAGCAGGATCCTTACCTCCACAGTGGACAACCGAAAAAATTATATCTACAGCGACAACGATTTTATTTTCATGGGTGAGATCGTGAAAGCAGTAAGCGGACAAAACCTGGATCAATATGCTTGGAATCATTTCTACAGACCGCTGGGATTCAGGAGTACCGGCTTCAATCCCACTGCCTATATCAACAAAAAGACCATCGCCCCCACAGAACAAGATCCATATTTCAGGGAACGATTGGTCAGGGGTTATGTACACGATCCTGGTGCAGCGATGTTTGGCGGTGTATCAGGACATGCTGGACTGTTCAGCAATGCCTATGAAATTGCGATCCTGATGCAATTGGTCATGAACAAGGGAGAGCTGAACGGAAAAAGGTTTTTCAAAACTTCAACAGTTGATCTGTTCACTGCTTACCAAAGCAAGATCAGCAGAAGGGGATTGGGATTTGACAAGCCGGAGAAAGACAATGCCACCCGCAAACAGCCCTATCCTGCATTGGCCTTGTCCGACAAGGCTTTTGGACATACCGGTTTTACAGGTACCTGTGCCTGGGCAGATCCAGAGAAGGGAATTGTTTTTGTACTACACGCAAATCGTGTACATCCGGAAGCCAAGAATACTTTTGGAGACCTGAATGTGAGGGGAAGGGTGATGGAAGAGATCTGGAAATAAGCTGAATCAGAGGATGTTCAGCTGTGTGCGGATCACCACTTTTGCTGCTACCCATACTTTTTGGTAATCAGGTATGCGGATGCGCTCTTCCAGGATGCGCTGGGGTTGAACAGCCTTTATCTTCTTGAACAGACTGAGATAATATTTATAAGCAAGGTATACACCAAATCTTGCTTTGAGCGGCAACTGGACGATGCCCGCATAGGCATTGTTGAAATCATGCTGGATATCATCTTCGATGGCCTGCTTCATTTCCGGTGTAAAGGAATTGAAGTCAACACCCGGAAAATAAACCCTGTTGAGTTGCTGGTAATCTGCTTTTACATCGCGGAGAAAATTGACCTTCTGGAAAGCAGCACCCAAAGCCTGTGCACTGGGTTTTAGTTTTTCGTATTCAGTCTGGTCTCCATTCAGGAAAACATAGAGACACATCAGTCCCACCACTTCTGCACTCCCATAGATGTATTCAGCATATCCGGATGCATCGTATTTTGATTTGTCGAGGTCGAACTCCATGCTCTTGAAAAAAGCTTCTATGAGCTGCAGGTCAATGTTGTAGCGATTGACCG
>RFVQ01000336.1 GCA_009922495.1 Chitinophagia bacterium | reverse complement strand
TAGGTAAAGTCATAATCCGCCATAGGGCCGTGGCGATTGATCCTTGAATTTTTGGGGTAGAATTTCCACCAGGCATCACCGGCATATCTTACAAAACCTCCTCTTCTCAAATAGCCTACTTCCGGATTGAATTCTTTTCCAATTGAAAACAGTCGTTGCCTGGATTCAAATGCTCTTTTGTTGTAAACGATGCTTCCCCCATAGGCCTTGTCTTTGGCCGTACTGGTAGGGTCAAAAGACATCATGTAAAACAGTTTGCCATTCAGCACATTGCTTTTGGATGCGATATTGTAATCAACACCCGCTACCCTGTTGAAATCGCTGCTGCCAACAGCTTCCTTGTTGGTAAAGATCATGCCCACACTGGAACGGGTAAATACTTTTTGCTGCAGGGCGATGACAGAAAAATTATTCGCTGGTTGTCCGATCGAATCGATGGCAGCAGCCCTCATCTGCATCACCCCCAATCGAAGATCATCCCCGATCTTTCCGCTCAAACGCATGCCTGCATCGATTTTGTTCTGGATATTTTGTCCTGTTCCGGGGTCTCTGGTAACACCGATCCTTCTGGAAAAGAAAGGTCGGGCACCATCGACGCCGAAGTTGGCAAAGAGATCTCCGTTTTCTAAAAAGAATTGTCTTTTTTCCGGAAAGAGTATCTCAAAGCGATCGAGGTTGGTTACCTGGTTGTCTACTTCCACCTGTGAAAAATCAGGGTTGAAGGTCAGGTCGAGGTTCAGCGAAGAACCCAGTCCCACTTTGGCATCACCCCCAAAACTGAGGTTGTTGCGGGTTTTGAATTGATCATTGGTTGGACTTTTTACCAATGGATTGCGGATGATCCCTGGTGACACAAAGGGGATCAGAGAAATATTGGGGCCTTTTCGGCTGATCGGCGTTTCAAATTCGAGCGGTTTGTTGAAGGCCAGGCTGATCATGGCATATTGATTGGGAACCCTTGCCCAACCGGAGCGTTCTGCATTGTAGCTATCAAGGCGGTAAAAATTCACCAACCATTTTTTAGATCCGTTTCTGAAGCGAATCGTATTGAAGGGGATCGCCATTTCCATGCTCCAGTAGTCTTCATTTATCTTGGATTCGGCATACCATTTGTTGTCCCACGACAAACTCAGGTCCTCACTCAATACACCGCCATTCACTACCAATCCCTCTCTCTGCACACCAAAGGGGTTGATACCAAAGGAGAAGGAATTCATCCTGTCCATGAACGGATCGATGCTCACCACAATGGCATCATTGGCCTCCCCCCTAAAATCTCTTTTAAGGGAAGGGGTTACATAGGCCTGGTTTTTCACCGTATTGTACATCCGGGCGGCGACATAAAGGAATTTCTCATCGTAAGACACCATCACTTCCGTCTTTGATTTGGAAAGCATGGAATCATTGGGGAAATTCTGGATGAAATTGGTGGCTCGCTGGGCTTTGGTCCAGGTTTGTTCCCTGATTTCTCCGTCTATTTTGATCTCATCTATTTTTTTCCTCGCAAAGTATCCGGTATCCAGCAGATGT
>RFVQ01000335.1 GCA_009922495.1 Chitinophagia bacterium | reverse complement strand
TTTCAGGGTTCTGTTTTTTGTTTTGATCTTGTTGAGGTCAATATCCAAAGAGAGATAATATCTTTTGTACCGTAGGATATCAGGCCTCGAAACAAGCTGACCATTGTTGTCTGTCCACTTGTTTTCATATCCTCCCAACATGGTTTTAGCCCCATATCCTATTGCAAGGTTAAGCCATTCCGGTGCTTTGGATTCCGGGAAAAAAGACCGGATGTTCAAACTGGCCCAATAGGTCTGACCGTTGTAGTCCTTCAGTAGTTTTTCAATACCGGATTTGCCAAACAAGTCATCTGCCCTTGGTGATAAAGTTCCATATTGTACTGGGAAATAAGACAATTTCAGTAACAATCTTTCTTCTTTCCAATGTAATTCCTGGAGGAGAAATGCAGAAGCGCCGATGGAATTGCTCAATACATCGTAGGGGCTAAATCCCCATTTGTCTGAATATCCATCCAGGATTTCAATGATACTCATGTAGCCCATGCTGGAAAGACTTCCAATCCAGGCAGCTTTGCTTTTAGGGGTTCCTGCAGCTACCCACAGATTGCTGCTTAGGCGGCTTAGTTGAAAAGCAGACCATGAATGTCCGACCTTGTCCATCTGTTGCCATTCCTTCCAGTCGTTGTAAAAATGAAAATTGGCTCTTGGATAATTCGCATACCAGGCTTTGTTCAACGAATAAAAAGATCCCAGCCCAAAACCAACCTGAACAGTTCCCAATGCCCATTTTTGGAGTTTTTGCTGCCGATAGGAACTGTCTTGCGCCATGGAGATATTGGTTGTCAAAAGCAAGCAGAGGCAGAACACAGCCAACAAGTCCTTTTGGGTAGACATCATGCGCAGGATAATTGTGTGAAGTTAATGGCATTTAGACCATCGTTCAGTAAGTTTGCAAAAATAAATGGCTTATGGAAGCATTGATTCAAGAACGGGTTCAAAAATGGTTGGATGGGAATTATGATCAGTCTACAAAAAATACCATCCATGAACTATTGATTCAAAATCCCAATGAATTGATGGATGCTTTCTACAAAGACCTGGAATTTGGTACCGGTGGTTTGCGGGGCATCATGGGTGTGGGTACCAACAGAATCAACCAATATACCATTGGCATGGCTACACAGGGTTTTGCCAATTACCTGATATCCTGTTTCCCATCTGAACAGATCAGGGTTGCCATAGCCCATGACAGTCGTAACAATAGCCGCAGTTTTGCCGAAATAACGGCGAATGTAATGGCTGCCAATGGGATCCAGGTATACCTATTCGAGTCCCTGAGGCCCACGCCTGAATTATCTTTTACCATCCGATACTTAAAATGCCATGGAGGGGTAGTGTGTACTGCTTCTCATAACCCCAGAGAATACAACGGCTACAAGGCTTATTTCAATGATGGGGGACAATTGGTGCCACCCCATGATAAAAACGTTATCAGGGAAGTGCAAAAGATCGCCAGTGTAGATGATGTAAAATGGAGCGGGGGAGAAAAAAACATCCATATCATAGGCCATGAAATGGATGTTGCCTACCTGGATATGGTAAAAGGGTTGAGTGTGTAT
>RFVQ01000334.1 GCA_009922495.1 Chitinophagia bacterium | reverse complement strand
CAACAACACTTGTGCCACTGAGTTTGAATAGCTTATTGTTGCCAGCAAACAAAACAGTCAAAGTGCCATCGGTCTGAACCAACTCATGGATGACACCAACATTGTTTGCGCCAAGATTGCCAGATGTTGTGTTGACCCTTGACCAACCCTTGCGAGAACCAATGCGCCCGTACTGGTCAATCACGCAATTTGTGGCAATCGCAGCATATCCAGCCGCTAAATCAAGCGGAGAGTCCTGTGTGTTGACTCCATAGAAGCCTGGAGCCGATACAGAAAAGGTCTGGATTTGCTGTGTCATTGCGGGACAAACTCTTGGTTCTCAGGATAACGACTGCCCTCCAAAGCAATGTAATCCGACAACATGGATCGAAACAGCGAATAAGCCTCAGATGAAGACAGGCCACCATCTTCACCACGCTCAACCAATGCCCTGGCGTATGCGCCCTGGGCAACCACCACATCAGGGACAAGAATCACAGTGCTATCAGCCGCCAGTGGAGCCTGTGGCACTGCCAAAGCAAACATGATGCTGTAAACACCATCTGGCCTTGGATACAGGCTTATCTTGGTGTCATAACTACCATTTACACCATCAAAGGTGTATTCGCTTGGGATGCCCGTCATGATCGTAGAGAAGTTCTGCTTACGATTCATGTCCACAAAGGTGATGTTTGTCAGGCCAATATTGCTTGTTGCGTTGATAGCATCAAGAACCTGGAACTTCTGACCAGCACCAGTTAATGCGTATTGGTATGTGCCAGCAACAGTGCTGACAGTGACTGTTTGACCAAGTGCATTCCAACCAAAAGCATCTTCAACCTGACGCTTGGTGTCATTGACGAACTTGGCAATTAGGGTGGAATAGGCGGTTTCGTTGTAAGTTGTTACAACAGGCTCACGCAAACGAATCAATACATCGTTGACCAGTTCAAGAAATGTCATTGTGCTGCCTCATTTCGCTTTTGCCTTGTTCCTTGCGGATATAGCTTTAGCTTTTGCCTTTGCGTCAGCCTTGGAGTTAGCACCCCAGGCTTTTAGCGAAAGAAGCAGTCTCGTTGGTTCACCATTCTTGTACTCAGGGCCATCCATGTTGCCCATACGAGCCAAGAAACTCGCTCTACGGGGATTATCCCCCGATTTAACTGGTGCTTTCAGGTTGCCACCAGTTGCCGCATTATAAGATGCTCTCCCCTTGGCATTCAAGCCGCCTTTTGGGTTTTGACCAGCTTTTGTTTGCCAAACAGGAGATTTCATTTTTTCCTCGCGGCTCTTATATTGTCAATTAGGTTGGGATATGGCCTGCCAGCGGCTTTAGCCATCTTCTTAGCCGCCGTTTTCTTGGCGGGTGTCAAAGGTTTAGGCGCTCCCAGTGACTTGGGGCGCTTTTTGTCCCAGACTTCTTTCATTTCATCTTCTTCTTTTTGGGCTTTGCCATGCCAGCTTCAGACAGGGCAATGGCAATTGCTTGCTTGCGAGAAGTCACTTCTGGGCCTTTTTTGGAACCAGAATGCAGAGTCCCCTCCTTGTACTCACGCATGACCTTGCCGACCTTTTTTTGAG
>RFVQ01000333.1 GCA_009922495.1 Chitinophagia bacterium | reverse complement strand
CACAACCCAAGTCTTATCACCTCAGAAAAAACTAACTCCATGCAAAATACCTTGAAATATTTTTTTGTCCTGCTGCTGATTGTATTTCAACCTGTCATGGAAACAGCTCATGCAGCCAAACCGATTTTTCCCTCATCTATCCAGAAAAGCAAAAGAGACAAAAAGGAGAATCCTCCCAAAACCAATACATTGGCAAAATGGAGCTTGATCCTGTCTGCAATAGGATTTCTGTCCATCTTCATCCCCTATGTTAATTTTATAAGTATCTATCTCATTGTAGGAGGTATAGTCTGCGGTATCATTGCACTTGGTCAGATCAAAAAGAGAAAGGAGAAAGGATCAGGACTGGCGATCACATCGCTTGTTGTGGGCGGTGTAACAGTGATAGGCGCTATCGTCGCCATCGCCGTATTGCTCAGTATCTTTAACTGATCAGAGCCCTAAGTAATCCTTGGCATTGCTGTAACAGATGTTGGCAATCATGCCTCCAATCCATTTCTCATCATTGGGAATGATACCATCCTTCATGTCATTGGCCAACACATTGCAAAGTATCCTGCGTACCAATATCAGAAAGCACATCGAGGTGTTCTTCCATGCCATTCTTCTGGTCCAGGAACCACCAGGCGGGTCCAAACTGTACCTTGCCTTTTATGGTGCCGTCATTGAAGTTGCCAGTCATGGAAGCAAACAAGGCATTGTCGGAGGGATTGTTGTTGTAGATGATGGTTTTGGTGAGTTGGTCACTTGCATCCAAACTATTCAGCAAGGCAGACAATCTTTCCGCCTGGGCATAATCACCAATGGAATCAAAACCTGCATCAGCTCCCAACTTTGCTTTCAATCTCGCATTGTTGTTTCTGATGGCACCCAAATGAAATTGCTGTATCCAGCCATGCTTGTGATAGCTCTTGCAGAGGGATTGCAATACATGAAAAGCAAATGCTTCGGGATCTGAATACGGTGTTTTACCACCAGAAGAAAGAAAGGTTGCAAACTCAGCTGCCAATGCTGCTGAGAAAGGCCTGTTCAAAGGCACTTGGGAAAGTCCGTGATCAGAGATCCGGCAACCTGCTTTCGCAAAATGTTCGATCCTGCTTTCCAACGCAGACAAAAGGCTGTCGATGTCTTTGATTTGAATACCGGATACGATAGAAAGTTTTTCGATGTATGCGATGAATGCAGTTGCATCATGGATCGCAAAGGATTTGTCAGGACGGAAAGAAGGTGCCACACCTACTTTGAAATTGGCATCTGCTTTGATCTGGTGATGATAGTTAAGGTCATCACAAGGGTCATCGGTGGAACAGAGATATACCACATTGTATTGTTCCAAAAACTTTCTCGCTGTGTGTTCAGTACCGGAAAGAAGCTCATTGCCCTGGGCATAAATCCTGGAGGCAGAATCTGGATTCAAATATTCTGTGATGCCAAATGAATTTTTCAATTCCAGGTATGTCCAGTGAAACAGAGGATTTCTCACCGTCTGGGGAACTGTTCTGCCCCATGCCTGGAATTTTTCATCATCCGATGCATCCCCCGTGATAAACTTTTCATTCA
>RFVQ01000332.1 GCA_009922495.1 Chitinophagia bacterium | reverse complement strand
CATAATTTCCTTAGTTGAAAGTCAACTTTCCGATGGACTTCACTATTTGGTGGAAGTTAAAATCGAGGAGAAGGCGGGGAAAAAAAAGCTTCAGATTTTGATCGATTCCGATCAGGGAGTAAGCATTGATTATTGTGCATCCCTAAGCAGGGCTTTGTCTGAGGCTTTGGAAGCCAAGGAATATTTTGGTGATGCCTACCTTTTGGAAGTTTCTTCTCCGGGTGTCGATGAACCTTTGTCCATGCCGCGACAGTATGTAAAAAACATCGGTCGTCATGTGGAGCTGGAAACCTTGGATGGCAGAAAATTAGAGGGGAAACTCCTGGCTGCAGATGAGACGTCCATTCAATTGGAAGAGGAAAAAGGCAAAGGCAAGAAAAAAGAAATCATTCAACATTTTTTGTTGATGAAAGATATCAAATCAACCATTGTAAAACTGATATTTAAATAACAGAACATTAAATTGTAGTATATGGCCAGTATTAATTTGATCGAGTCGTTTCAGGATTTTAAAGATGCGGAAAACATCGATCGTCCCACGCTCATGAAAGTTTTGGAGGATGTATTCAAAACACTGCTTCGCAAGAAATACGGATCAGATGAGAGCTTCGACGTAATTGTAAATACAGAAAAAGGTGACCTTGAAATTGTTCGCCACAGGATGATTGTGGAGGATGGAAAGATGGAAAATCCTTTGATGGAAATCGAATACAGCGATGCAGTTAAGATTGAACCCGACTTTGAAGTAGGTGAGGAACTGTATGAAGAAGTGGATATACAAGATTTTGGTCGCCGTGCGATTCTTGCTGCCAAGCAAACCCTGGCCAGCAGAATCGGAGACTTGAAAAAGAATGCCCTGGTTAAAAAATATGGCGATCGTGTTGGTGATATCATCAGTGCTGAAGTTTATCAGGTATGGAAGAAAGAGGTATTGTTGATTGATGAGGATGGAAATGAATTGATTCTTCCTAAGTCTGAACAAATTCCATCTGATTACTTCAAAAAAGGAGAAAGTATCCGTTCTGTGATCAAGAAAGTAGAGTTAAAAAACAATTCACCGGTGATCATTTTATCAAGAACGCATCCTTCATTCCTAGCGAAATTGCTTGAAATAGAAGTGCCTGAAATTTTTGATGGATTGATTGTTATCAGAAAAATTGTTCGCGAACCAGGTGAGCGTGCGAAAGTTGCTGTAGAAAGCTACGACGATCGTATCGATCCAGTTGGAGCATGCGTGGGTATGAAAGGCAGCCGTATACATGGCATTGTTCGTGAATTGAAAAATGAAAATATTGATGTAATCAATTTCACAAATAACATTCAGTTGTTGATTCAACGTTCATTGACTCCTGCAAAAATCACCCGCATGACAATCGACAATGAAGGCAAACGTGCTGAAGTGTTTGTTTCGCCAGATCAAGTTTCACTCGCCATCGGTAAACGTGGTGTGAATATTAAACTTGCAGAAGATCTCACTGGATTTGACATCGATGTATACAGAGATAATGAAGGTGAAATGGCTGAATACGACATCGACTTGGATGAATTCAGCGATGAAAT
>RFVQ01000331.1 GCA_009922495.1 Chitinophagia bacterium | reverse complement strand
CGGATTGTCGTTTTCCTGTCTGTCCTTCAAATAAGAAGCAGGGGTTGTGGCTTCCGCAATGTATTTTTCTGAAACGATCTGCTTGCCATTCCAGTTTCCTTTGTTCAATACCAGTTGCCCGAAGCGTGCATAATCTCTTGCCACTGCATTGAAACAGCAGAAAGCTTTCTCGTGTTTTTGCTGACCATCCAGCAACCAGAAAGCATCCGCCTGAGCTCCCATGGGTTTCATGAATCTTTCGGATACCAATGCAGAAATATTTTTCCCAAAAACCTTCTCCACGATCAAACCCAAGACCTGTGTATCTCCACTCCTGTATTGCCAGTAAACGCCAGGCTCCTCTTTGCGTTCCATCATGCTTACCATGTATTCTTCATCATCACCATAATAGCCATAGGCATTCATGCTGAAATAAGACTTATCCCCTTCGTTGTAATTCGTGCCGGAACTCATGGTCAGTAGGTCTTTGATCCTCACTTTCTCCAAGCCATTGGTCTTGAAATGCTCCACATAGTTCCCAACCGGCTCTTCAAGTGATTTGATCTTTCCTTCATCCAATGCAATACCGATCAACAGCGAGATGATGCTCTTGGCTGCTGAGAAAGATCCACTCAGTCTTGCACTATCATATCCATCCCAATAACGCTCGTAGAGAATTTTTCCATCCTGGATCACCAAAAAGGCATGTGTATCATTGGAATCAATAGCCGCCAGCAGATCTGCAGGGATCTCTTTTTGATTATACGCAGAATCATAGGTCCAGGGCTGATGTGCATCTCCGTTGTCTACCTCCCTGATAGGATGTGTCTTGTAATCGTGGATGGTATGCACACCCCAAACCGCAAAGTTTTTGAGATGGGCAAATTTGTTGGTGAAAGACAAGCCCGCCAAAATCAAAATGATGGCGAGCAAAGAGAGAAGGATTTTCTTGATCATGTTATTGTATTGAAAATTTATCCGAAAGGTTGTTCAATGGAAATGCTTTGTTTGGAGAAGAATTGTGGTCCCGATTCCGTCATGTACAAGCAATCTTCAAGACGGATGCCAAATTCACCGGGAATCGAAATGGTGGGTTCATCGCTGAAACACATACCGGGAGCCAGTTTGGTCATGTTGCCTTTTACAACAACCCAATGCCATGCCCTGTGCGATGGGGCAGTCCGGGCAATCCGTAGTTCTTCATGAAACCTGCTTCTTCAATCACTTTCCTCGCTGCTGCATCCACCGAATCGCAGGTAGCCCCAATTTTGGCAGCGGCAAAGGCTGCGTCTTGTGCCCGCTTTTCGAGATTCCAGACCTGTATCATTTTGGGAGTGGGTTTACCCACCACAATGGTTCGGGTGATATCGGATGCATATCCTTCACAGCTGGTTCCTCCGTCTACCATCACCACATCGCCTTCCCTGATCGTCTGGGGCGTGATGCTGCCGTGTGGCAAGGCTGAATATTTTCCTACCTGTACGGATGCGCCTCCGCTGAATCCCAACTTTCTGAAAGCAGCGGAGAGGTTGGCGCTGAAAGCAGATTGCGACATACCCGGTTGGATGGTGGCAAAGGCTGCCTTGTA